>NZ_JCBAJO010000181.1:0-9411 GCF_059772245.1 Cupriavidus sp. R6-3 | reverse complement strand
GTCGTCACTGCGTCATTACTTGATGACCTGCTTGGCTTCCTTGATCAGGTCCTGCGACAGCGTCACGCCTTGCTTCTCGGCGGCCGTCGTGTTGACGAACAGCTCCAGCTTGTCGCTGGTCTCGGACGGGATCGCGCCCGGCTTCTCGCCCTTCAGGATGCGCACGACGATCTTGCCGGTCTGCACGCCCAGGTCGCCGTAGTTGATGCCCAGCGCCGCGATCGCGCCGCGCTTGACGCTGTCGGTATCGGCGGCCACCAGCGGCACCTTCGATTCATTGGCGACCTTGACCAGCGCCTCGTAGGCCGACACCACGTTGTTGTCGGTATTCGTGTAGATCACGTCGACCTTGCCGACCAGGCTCTTGGCGGCCGGACCGATGTCGACGGTACGCGGCGCGGCGGCTTCCTTCAGCGTCAGGCCTTCCTTGGCCAGCAGCGACTTCAGTTCCTTGACGACAACGACCGAGTTGGCCTCGCCCGGGTTGTAGACCATGCCGACCGTCTTGGCCTTGGGCACCACGCGCTTGATCAGCGCGACCTGCTTGTCCAGCGGCAGCTTGTCGGACACGCCGGTCACATTGGTGCCGCTGGCCTGCCAGCCCTTGACCAGTTGCGCCGCGACCGGGTCGGTGACGCCCGAGTAGACGACCGGCACGGTCTTGGTCGAGGCCACCACGGCCTGCGCGGCCGGCGTCGCGATGGCGACGATCGCGTTGGGCTGGTCGCCGACGAACTTGCGGGCGATCTGCGCGGCGGTGCCGGTATTGCCCTGGGCGCTCTGGTATTCCCACTTCAGGTTCTTGTCGGCGTCGTAGCCGGCCGACTTCAGTTCGGCGCGCACGCCGTCGCGGATCGCGTCCAGCGCGGGGTGATCGACGATCGAGAGCACCTTGACGGTCTGCGCGTTCACCGCGCCGCCGTGCAGCAGGGCCAGCGCGACGGCGCCGGCGAGCAAGGTCTTGGTCGAAGTTTTCAGCATGGTCATGGTCGAATCTCCCCTCGAATATTTGGTTGTGGGTTTCGGTTGGGTCGGCCGCCCCTCTGCCTCGGTGGTTCCAGTGGATCGCCGGCTGGCGCGCGTGGTTCGCGCACCGCCAACGGGGGCGGCGTCAAGCCCGCGAGGATACCATTTCCCCGGCCCGCGGTGCCCTGTTGCGGCGCGGTGCGGGACCCCCACCGAGGTCGGGTTTCGCTGCGGATTCATTGCCCTGTTGTTGCCCGTTATTGCGCCCTTGCCGCGCCCTTGCCGCGCCCTCGTTGCGTCCTTGCTGCGCCGTCAATGCGCCGTCAATGCGCCGTCAATGCGCCTTCAATGCGCGGTCATTGCGCCGGGTTGTGGATCTCGGCATGGATCCGCTCGATGCCGGCGAGCACCTCTTCCGGCAGCTGCACGCCCCAGGCGTCGATGTTCTCCTGCAGCTGCGCCAGCGTGGTCGCGCCGATGATGGTGCTGTGCGCGAACCAGCGCGAGTAGCACCAGGCCAGCGCCAGCGTGGCCGGCGACAGGCCGTGCGCGCGCGCCAGCTCGACGTAGCGGGCGCTGGCCGCCAGCGTTTCGGGCCGCATGTAGCGCGGGCTCCAGTCCGCGGGGAAGCGCGTCAGCCGGCCAGCCGCCGACGGATCGAAGGTCGGCTGGGAGGCGTTCGCGCGCAGATACTTGCCGGTCAGCTGGCCGAAGGCGAGCGGGCTGTAGATCAGCAGGCTGACGCCGGTGCGGTAGCAGGCCTCGTCCAGGCCCTGCTCGAAGCTGCGATTGACCAGGTTGTAGGGGTTCTGCACGGTGGCGATGCGCGGCAGCCCGTGCAATTCGGCCTGCTTGACGAATTCGGCGATGCCCCACGGCGTTTCGTTCGACACGCCGACATGGCGGATCTTGCCGGCGCGCACCAGCTGGGCCATTGCATCGAGCTGCGCGGCGATGCTGGTGCAGGCGCGCTCGCGCGACGGGTCGAACTGCTTCTGGCCGAAGATCGGCGCGTTGCGTGCCGGCCAGTGGATCTGGTACAGGTCGATGTAGTCGGTCTGCAGGCGCTTGAGCGATTCGTCGACCGCGGCGCGGATGCTCTGCGGCGTCAGGTCGCCGCCGTTGCGGATCCACGGCATGCGCGCCGGGCCGGCGACCTTGGTGGCCAGCACGATGCGGTCGCGCGGCTGGCGCTTGAGCCAGCTGCCGACGATCTGCTCGGTGCGGCCATAGGTCTCGGCGCGCGGCTTGACCGGGTACATCTCGGCGGTGTCGATGAAGTTGATGCCGCGCGACAGCGCATAGTCCAGCTGCTGGTGGCCTTCGGCCTCGGTGTTCTGTTCGCCGAAGGTCATCGTGCCGAGGCAGATGCGCGAGACCTGCAAATCGCTCTGGCCTAGTCGGATCGTTTCCATGCGTGTTCCTCTATATGGGGCGGGAGGAAAGGAAGCGGTGTATCCATCCGAGATCCATCCGACATCCATCCCGCATCAAGCGTTCATCATGTTGCGCGTCGATCCCGCATCAAGCGCGTATCGAGCGCCTATCGAGCCCGTATCAAGCGCGCAGCGCGGCCGCGCATTCCTTGACCAGCGCCGGGCCGCGGTAGATCAGCCCGGTGTAGAGCTGCACCAGCTGCGCGCCCGCGTCGATCTTGGCGCGCGCCTGCGCGCCGTCGAAGATGCCGCCGACGCCGATGATCGGCAGCGCGTCGCCGACCACCGCGCGCAGCGCGCGCACCACCGCGGTGGACGCATCGAACACCGGCCGGCCCGACAGGCCGCCGGCTTCCTCGGCATGCGGCAGGCCCTTGACCGCCTCGCGCGAGATCGTCGTGTTGGTGGCGATCACGCCGTCGATCCGGTGGCGCACCAGCGCGTCGCCGATATTGCCGATCTGGTCGGCGTCGAGGTCCGGCGCGATCTTCAGCGCCAGCGGCACGTAGCGGCGATGCTGGTCGGCCAGCCGCTGCTGCGCGGTCTTCAGCGCCGACAGCAGGCCGTCCAGCTCGCTGGCGCCCTGCAGTTGCCGCAGGTTCTTGGTGTTCGGCGACGAGATATTGACGGTGACGTAGCTCGCGTGCGGATAGACGCGTTCCAGGCAATACAGGTAGTCGTCGACCGCGCGCTCGATCGGCGTATCGGCGTTCTTGCCGATGTTCAGCCCGAGCACGCCGCCCTCGGCCTTCCAGCGCGACGCGTTGACGTTGGCGACGAAGGCGTCGACGCCGCCGTTGTTGAAGCCCATCCGGTTGATCAGCGCCTCGGCCTTCGGCAGCCGGAACATGCGCGGGCGCGGATTGCCGGGCTGCGGGCGCGGCGTCACCGTGCCGACCTCGATAAAGCCGAAGCCGAACGCGGCCAGGCCGTCGATATAGGCGCCGTCCTTGTCCAGGCCCGCCGCCAGTCCGACCGGATTCGGGAAGCGCACGCCCATCACGGTGCGCGGATCGTCTTCGATGCGGTTGCCGAGGCAGCCGGCCAGTCCAAGGCGTTGCGCGCGGCGCAGGTTGTCGAGGGTCAGATGGTGAGCGTCCTCGGCGTCCATCGAGAACAGGGCGGGACGAAACAGGGGATAGAGCGCGTTGAGCACGGCGGAAATCGGCAGGGAGTCGGGGCAGGGAATCGGAGACCGGGCGGCCACGGGCGACCAAGCGGAGAGCGGCGGGGCGGGTCCGGCGATGCACCGCGGGCGGGTGGCGGCGCGGTCAGGGCGATATTGTAACGGCAGCGGCGCTTGGGGCGCCGGGGAGGCCGGCGCGGGGGGAGATACCGTGGTGACGCCGTGAAGCGGTGAAGCGGTGAAGCGGTGATGCGCGGCCGTGGATCGCGCGGTAGAGCGTGAAGGCGTGATGCGCGTGCCGAGCCGCGCGCTCAGGCGCCCTCGGACTCGAACGGCCGCCACTGGTTGCCTACCAGCACCTGCAGCGGCTGGAAGCGCGCCTTGTAGGCCATCTTGCGGCTGTTGGCGATCCAGTAGCCGAGGTACAGATGCGGCAGGCCCAGTTCGCGGGTCTGCTCGATCTGCCACAGGATGTTGTAGGTGCCGTAGCTGGTCTTGGGCTGCAGCGGATCGTAGAAGGTGTAGACCGACGACAGGCCGTCGTCGAGCACGTCGATCATGCTGACCATGCGCAGCTTGCCGGGCTCGGCGGCGTCGGGCGGATCGCGGAATTCGACCAGCCGCGAATTGACGCGGCTCTGCAGCAGGAACTGCTCGTACTGGTCGCGGCTGTCCTGGTCCATGCCGCCGCCGGCGTGCCGCATCGACTGGTAGCGCAGATACAGCGCGTAGTGTTCCTCGACGTAGGTCAGCGGCGCGACCAGCGCCTGCAGATGGCGGTGGCGCTGCCAGGCGCGGCGCTGGCTGCGATCCGGCTCGAACTGGTCGACCGCGAGCCGGCACGGCGTGCAGGCATGGCAATCGTCGCAATAGGGGCGGTAGGTGAAGACGCCGCTGCGCCGGAAGCCGGCGCGCACCAGGCGGGAATAGACGTCGGCATTGATCAGGTGCGCGGGGGTGGCCACCTGCGAGCGGGCCATGCGGCCTTCGAGATAGCTGCAAGCGTAGGGCGCCGTTGCATAGAACTGCAGCGCGGAAAGGGGCAATTCCTTGAGCTTGCTCATGATCGGATGCTGCCGTCGGGTGCTGCCGCGGTCGGAGCGCGGGGCGCTAGCGCTCGGCCTGGCGCGCCCGTGTCCACCATTCGAGCACCGTCTTGTCGAACCGCCACGGCACGATCTGCGGCTGCGCGGTCGCCGTGCGCAGATGCGCGACGAACTCGCTGCGCGGAATCGGCCGCGCGCCCAGCGAGGCGAGGTGCTCGGTTTCCTGCTGGCAGTCTATCATCGTCACCCCGTGGCCGGCGAGGAAGCCGCACAGCGCCGCCAGCGCGATTTTCGAGGCGTCGGTGCGGCGCGCGAACATCGACTCGCCGTAGAACATGCGGCCCAGCGCGACGCCGTACAGCCCGCCGACGCGCTCGCCGCGATACCAGGTCTCGACCGAATGGGCCATGCCGCGCGCGTGCAGCGCGCCGTAGGCCTCGACGATCTCCGGCGTGATCCACGTGCCGTGCTGCCCCGCGCGCGGCGTCTCGGCGCAGGCGCGCATCACCGATTCGAAATCGTCGTCCACGCGGATCTGCCAGTCGTCCTCGCGCAGCACGCGCTTGAGCGTCTTGCGCAGGCTCAGCGAGACCCGCAGCGCGGTAGGGTCGAGCACCATGCGCGGATCGGTGCTCCACCACAGCACCGGCTGGCCCTGCGCGTACCAGGGAAAGATGCCGTGGCGGTAGGCCAGCAGCAGGCGCTGCGGGGTCAGGTCGCGGCTCGCGGCCAGCAGGCCGGGGGCTTCGGAGTCGGGGCCCAGCGCGGCATCGACCGGGGGAAACGGATCGTGCGGGTCGAGCCAGGCGATCATGCGCGAGAGGAGGCGAGGGCGCGGGCGACGGCGCGGTGGAAGGCGCGGTTGAACGGGGCGGGGAGCGCGATCGTCACGGAGGTGGCGCGGTGGCAGCGTGGATGTTGGCTCTGCATGCGGCGCTGAGGGGGGCTCGGAAGGCGGCCCGGAAGGCGGCCCGGAAGGCGGCCCGCGCGTTCAGGGCTCCACCGTCGCGCGCGCCGCCAGCGGGCGCATCGGCTTGTCGATATCGAGCGTATGCAGCCGGAAGCTGCCATCCGCGATACGACCGGCCGCGCGGTCGGCGAAGAAGCAGTGCAGGGTGTGGATCACGGTGGGGAAGGCCAACTCGTCCCAGGGTACGTCCGCCTCGTCGACCAGCTTGACCTCGAGGCTTTCCTCGCCCGGCGCGATATCGAGGTCTTCCAGCCTGGCCAGATAGAACAGATGGACCTGATGCACGTGCGGCACGTTCAGCATCGAGAACAGCTCGCCGATCTGCACGCGCGCGCCGGCTTCCTCCAGCGTTTCGCGGGCGGCGGCCTGGGCGGTGGTCTCGCCGATCTCCATGAAGCCGGCCGGCAGCGTCCAGAAGCCGTAGCGCGGCTCGATCGCGCGCTTGCACAGCAGGATCTTGTCTTCCCAGACCGGAACCGTGCCGACCACATTGCGCGGATTGACGTAATGGATGGTGCCGCATTGATCGCAGAGATGGCGCGGCCGGTTGTCGCCATCGGGGATGCGCAGCACGACCGCATGGCCGCAGTTCGAGCAGAATTTCATGGATTCGGTCCGGGAGGAATGGGCGCAGTTTATCACCGGCCCTGAGGCGGCACGACCGTGGAGCCGTGACCCTGGCGCGCGCTCGAATGAGCGGCAGCGAACTGCGGAAAGCACGCAGAAACAAAAAAGCCGCCCGGTGAATCGGGGCGGCTGCTTTTTGCTGAGTTCTTTTTGCTGTTTCGATCGGTTGGTTGCGGGGGCAGGATTTGAACCTGCGACCTTCGGGTTATGAGCCCGACGAGCTGCCAGACTGCTCCACCCCGCGTCCGTCGAAGAAGTGATTATAGGGCAAGCGCTTTCGCAATGCAACAGGAGATATGAGCGAAAGTATCGTGGGCCGCATTTCAAGCGCTTGCAGGGGCCGCATTGCCGTTCGGGCGTTCCCACAGCACCGCCTCGAACTCGAAATTCTCGCGTTGCAGCAGATCGTCGCGTTGCCAGATCACGCGGTCGGGCCGCACCGTCAGCATCCACGTGGTGGTGACCAGCGGCGCGGGCGAGGAGAAGGCCAGCGGCGTCAGCACGGCGGCGCAATGGCCCTGGCCGGGATCGCGCACCGAGCGGTAGCGGATCAGCCCGAGCCCGGCCTCGCGGGCGACGCGGGCGAAGGCCTGGCAGCCCTCGTAGTGGACCGGGTCCTGCCATTGCGCGGCATCGCGCGCGAACGGCGCCTCGTCCAGCGCGACGCCGTCGGTGCGCACGCCGACCTGGAACAGCGTCTGCGCGCGCGCATCGATGCGCGGCAGGGCGGGACTGTCGCGCAGGAAGCGCCAGCGCCAGTAGCCCAGCTCCGCGCAGGCGGTGCGGATCTCGTCCGCGCCGTAGAACACACCCGGATCGTGCGCCGCGCGAAAGCGCGAGCCCCATGGCGACGGCGGATAGCGGAACGGCGTGAACAGCAGGTAGTGCAGATGGCGGGCGTAGGAGGGAACCGCCGGTTTGCCGGCATCGAGCACGGCCTCCAGCACAGCCTGCTCTTCGAGGCTGTCGACCAGCGGCATCGTGGAAACCACATGCTGGGCTTCCACCGCCCGCCACAACGTGAGCGCAAACGGCTTGCGCTCAGATGCGACCGCGGGTGGCGTCCAGATAGTGAACGACACGAACCAGGCCTTCGGTAGTACGGATCAGTTCGAGCGGCTTGCCGCCCAGCGCGAGATTGTCATTGGCCAGCCATAGCCGGGCCTGGTCGCCATGCCCGAGGATGGCATCGAGGGAGCGGAACAGGCGCACGAACAGCACGCCGAACTCCCATTCCTTGCGGTGGTTGTCCAGCACGTAGTGGCCCGAGGCCATGCGCGAGACGGAGGCCGTGCTGATGCCCAGCACGCTGGCGACCACGGCCTGGCTGATACCGAGGAAGCCGGCCGCGCGCATCACGGCCTTGGTCAGGGTTGCCCCGGCATCCGGGGCCCCGGCGGGAAGCTGCTGCCGAAGTTGCTTGGTCTGCATCGCCATGCTCCTGTTTCCTTGGAAACATTATAGGCCACTTGTTTCGCAAGGGAAGCAGGAAAACCACTTTTGCGGGGATTCCTTGCGTACGCCCGTTCGACCGCCGCCTTTCCGGCGCCGTTCCCGGGCCGTGCCGTGGCGGAGCAGTCCGCGCGGACACGCAGCCGGACGGGCAGCAGGGCGATGAAATATAGTGCGAGCCGGCCGCCGGGGCCGTCGCTCAGGTGCCGGCGCAACGGCCGCCGAGGCCGGTAGCTCGGCGCCGGCGCCAGCCGCCATCGAGCCCCGGCTCAGGCGCCGGCGTCCTGCAGCACCGTCTGCAGCGCCTGCAGCGACGCGTCGAGACTCTGCCCGCTGGTGTCGATCACCGCGTCGGCGCGCGCGTAGAGCGGCGTGCGGGCCTGCAGGATGCGGCGCAGGTCGGCCATCGCCTCGCTGTTGCCCTGCATCGGCCGCATGTCGCCCTGGGCGACCACGCGCGCCATGTGTTCCTCGGGCGAGGTCTTGACCCAGACCGTGTAGCAGTTGGCGAGCAGCAGATTGAAGGTGGCCGGCTCGGACACCAGGCTGCCCGGCGTCGCCAGCACCAGCCGCTCGTGCTCGCGCAGCACGCGTTCCAGCGCGCGCAGTTCGTAGCGGCGGTAGGCGGCCTGGCCGTACAGCGAATGGATTTCCGACAGCGTGGCGCCGGCCTCCTGTTCGATCGCGCCGTTCAGCTCGACGAAGGGCAACTCGCGCGCCTCGGCCAGCGCCCGGCCCAGCGTCGATTTGCCGGCGCCGCGCAGGCCGATCAGCGCGATTCGCTGATGGCGCGCGTCGAAGGGGGCGGACGGTGCGAGGGCATTGCGGCAGGCCTCGCGCACGCGGGCCAGATCGGCGGGCGGCAGTTGCGCGAGCCATTGCAGAAGCTGGCCGAACTCGGCGGCGCGCGCGCCGTTGCCGCCGTCGGCCTCGGCCAGCACCACCGGCAGCGGCACGTTCAGCGCGGCCGCCACCTGCCGCAACAGCAGCACGGAGGCGTTGCCGGTACCGGTTTCGAGATTGGCCAGATAGCGCTCCGAGACCCCGGCCCCGCGCGCCAGATCCTTGCGCGACATGCCGCGGGCCGCGCGCAGCGAGCGGATGCGCTCGCCCAGCTGGGTCAGGTACGGATCGCGCTCGCCGGGGTGGCGGGGCTCGGCGTCGGACAAAGGCGCAGTGGCTTCGGTGGCGCGGCGCATGGCGGGCAAGGGTTGGGAAGGAGGGAAGCAGCGACAGGCGTTGGGTGCGGCATTATAGGGCACATGGACGGCATACCCCGGGTTCACCCCAAGCCTTTTTCGCTGCCATATAGTGCATTCCTGAGCTTGCATCTTAGTCGATGTGCAATAAAATGCATCAACAACGATAAGGTGCCGCCGCAAATTGCCGCCGGGGCGTGCACCAACGGCCGACAAGAGGCCGCCTTCGGGCCGCCCAAGGAGTGAGACATGACGTCCCCGACCGCTTTGCCGGCGCGCTACAACGCCGCCGCCGATCTGCTGTCGCGCAATCTGGATGCCGGCCGGGGCGACAAGCTGGCCTATCGCGACGACACCGCGACGCTGACCTACGCCGAGCTCGATGCGCGCAGCCGAGGCTTCGCCGGCGCGCTGCTGGCGGCCGGGCTGCGGCCCGAGGAGCGGCTGCTGCTGTGCGCGCTCGACACCATCGATTTCCCCGTGGCGTTTCTCGGCTGCCTGCTGGCCGGCGTGGTGCCGGTTGCCGTCAATACGCTGCTGACGGTGGACGATTACGCCTACATGCTGGAGCACAGCGGCGCGCGTGCCG
>NZ_JCBAJO010000180.1:0-9439 GCF_059772245.1 Cupriavidus sp. R6-3 | reverse complement strand
GGTGCTGGGCGGCATGCTGCTGCGCACGCGCACCGCGCCGGTGTCGGTGACGCCGGAAGGCGCCGAGGCGGCCGATGGTGCCGCCGGTGGTGCGGTCGATGGTGTTTCCGGTGGTGTTTCCGGTGGTGTCGCCGGCAGTGTCGCCAGCGGTGCCCCCGATCATGCGCCCAACACGGGCATGGCCGCGCCCCAGGGCGGCCATGCAGCCTGATGGTTACCGCGTTGAAGTTCGCCGTCGAGCCGCCGCCGCGCTCGACCTATCGCCACGGCGATCTGCGTCGCGCGCTGATTGACGCCGGCATCGCGCTGGCCAGCGACGGCGGCCCCGACGCGGTCGTGCTGCGCGAGGCCACGCGCCGCGCCGGCGTGGTGCCCAATGCCGCCTACCGGCATTTCGCCAACCGGCAGGCGCTGTTCGAGGCGGTACGCGCCGCGGCGCTGGCCGCGCTGGCGGTGGCAATGGAAGCGGAGCTGGCCGCAGCGGCCGCGCAGGTCGACGGCAACGATCCGGTTGCGAAGGCCCGCGCCAACCTGCGCGCCATCGGCGCCGGCTACCTGAAGTTCGCGCAGACGCAGACGGGTTTGTTCCGCACCGCCTTCGCCACGCCGACGATGGTGGAAGACGACCGCGATCCCGCCAAGGCCGGGCCCAGCGGCCTGAATCCCTTCCAGCTGCTCGGCGCCGCGCTGGACGCGCTGGTCGCGACCGGCGTGCTGCCCGCCGAGCGGCGCCCGGGGGCCGAGTACCTGGCCTGGTCGGCGGTGCACGGGCTGGCGCTGCTGATCATCGACGGGCCGCTGCGCCATGCCGACGAAGCGCAACGGATTGCGCTGGGCGAGCGCGTGCTGGCGATGGTGGAGAAAGGGCTGTAGCCGGCGGTCCGGTCTGACGTTAGCCTGGGTCCCGCCGCTCGTTGCGAGCGGGATGGCGACGTGGATGGCGGCGTGGATGGCGAGGTGGATCTGGACGCAGATCGGGACGTCATTGCGACCGCAGGCTTCGGTTCACACTCGCATGGCGATGCGGTAACTCATCGCTATGCGCACATTCCGCACACGTTTCCAGTAGTCCGCGTCCGCAATGCCGGCAAAGATGGCGCCTGCATTTCACTCGACGAGGACGCATATGTTCACCGTACTGAAATCGTGGTTCCTTGGCGTCCGCGCGCCGCTGTATCTCTCCGCCACACCCGCCACCGGGCGCCTGACGCTCGCCGAGCAGCAGAACGACGAGGTCTCCATCGCGTTCATCCGCGCCGATGTCAACGCGCCGGCCACCGCGGCGCGCGGGCACGGAATGGCCATCGTGGAGATCTACCGCAGCAGGCAGAGCCGCGCGGAATACCTGGCCGAGTGGCTGGCGGCGCAGGCCGAGATCGGCGGGCACGTGCGGTCTTCCACCGCCGGCAACTGCCCCGGCGACACAGGCAGGCAACTCCCGGCGGGCAACGGCCGCAGCGATACAGGCGGGCAACTCCCGGCCGGCAATAGCCCCGGCGACACAGGCAGGCAACTCCCGGCGGGCAACGGCCGCTGCGATACAGGCGGACAACTCCCGGCCGGCATTAGCCGCAGCGATACAGGCGGGCAACCCTCGGCTGGCTGCGGCGAACGGCGCGTCGCCACGATATCGCACGATCGGCGCGAAGCGTTACGCCCGCACGCTCGACGCAATGCGCCGGCGCGGCCGCTTCGTCCCGCCCGGTTCCGCGGCCCGCAGCGGTCCGGGGACACCAGCACGGACCTCGATCGTCCCGCCCGGATTCATCCGCCAGGGATGGAACCCTGCCTGCCGAAGCACGCCGTGCACATCTCCCGTTGCATGACCGAACTGGGCCAGGACGAGCCGTCGGGGGCCGCCGGGATGGTCAGCATCGGGACGTTGGCGGGGGTCGAGGCGCTGGGACTGTCCCGCTCGATCCAGGACTTGGGGCGAGGGTGGTGAGGCGCCCCCGGCGAGCCGCCATGCCGCAAGAGGCCGCAGCGCTGCGGGAGCGCCGGGCCGCACGGCTGCGCTAGCCCGCCGCCACCTTCACCGGCCGCCCCGTAAACGGATAGCTCGGGTCGGTATAGCCCGGCGTGGACGGGTGTCCGGGCGCCACCAGCGCATCGACCATCGCTTCTTCCTCGGGCGAGAGCGCCGCGCCGATCGCGCCGAAATAATCCTCGAACTGCGCCAGCGTGCGCGGGCCGGCAATCACCGAGCTGATCAGCGGGTTGGCCAGCACCCATGCGGTCGCGAACTGGCCGGCGGTCAGGCCGCGGCCCTCGGCGTGGGCCTTCAGCTGCTGCGCGATGACCAGCGATTCCTCGCGGAATTCGGTCTGCATCATGCGGCGATCGGCGCGTCCGGCGCGGGTGCCGGCCTGCGGCGGTTGTCCCGGCACGTACTTGCCGGTCAGCACGCCGCGCGCGACCGGGCTGTAGGGCACTACGCCGAGCCCGTAGTATTCGCAGGCGGGCAGTATCTCGACCTCGGGCATCCGGTTCAGCAGGTTGTAGTAGGGCTGGCACGCTGCCGGCCGCGGCACGCCCAGCTGATCGCACAGCCGCGCGATTTCCGCGATACGCCAGCCGCGGAAGTTCGACACCGCCCAGTAGCGGATCTTGCCGTCGCGCACCAGATCGCCCATCGCGCGCACCGCCTCCTCGAGGTTCTCGTCGGCGAAATCGCGGTGCAGGTACAGGATGTCGATGTAGTCGGTCGCCAGCCGGCGCAGGCTGTCCTCGACCTCGCGCAGCATCCAGACGCGCGAGTAGTGCCCGCGGTTCGGCGCCGAGCCCATCGCGTTGCCCAGCTTGGTGGCGAGGATCCATTCCTGCCGATCGGCCTCGATCAGCCGGCCCACCATCTGCTCGGAGCCGCCCTTGCTGTAGACGTCCGCGGTGTCGATGAAATTGACGCCATGGTCGCGCGCGCTGGCGACGATGCGGCCGGCCTCGGCCTCGTCCGTCTGGTCGGCGAACATCATGGTGCCCAGGCACAGCGCGGACACCTTCAGATTGCTGCGGCCCAGGCGGCGGTATTCCATCTTGAATTCGGACGTGGCGGACATGGGATTCCTCGTATGAGAAGGGACAGGGAAGAAGAGGGAAGCGGAAGCGGAAGCGAAGAGGGCGCAAGCCGGTGGGCACCGGTGGATACGAAAGGGCAAGGATACAACGGGCAGCGCCGATGGCGCAGGGCGTTCACCGGCGCGTCGCCGACCCGGCCGGCTCCGCCGACACCGTCTTCCACTGCGCCCGCGTGAACGCGTACAGCGATTCCAGCGCCGGCGACAGCGAGCGCGCCGCCATGCGCGCGATGCCATAGCGGCCGCGCCGGCGCGCATCCGGCGGCATCGGCACCTCCGCCATCCGGCCCTCGGCCCGCTCCTGCCGCGTGATGGACAGCACGCCGAACAGCAGCGTATCGGTGGTCAGCGCCACGCTGCGCAACACGTCGAGGTTGTCGCAATGCAGGGTGATCAGACGGTCTGGCGCGGCCTCCGGTCCCCACAACTCGATCAGCTGGCGGCCGATGATGGCGCTCAGCGTGGTCGACGCGACCGGATAGGCGCGGATCGCCTCGATATCGAGCCGGCGCTTGCGCAGGATCGGATGGCCCGCGCGGCAGACCAGGCCGGCGCTCAGCTCGCCCAGTGTTTCCAGCTCGATGTCGTCGGCGGCGCGCAGCACGTAGGCATCGCCGACGATCGCGTCGATCGCTTCGCTGCGCAGCTGCTCGAGCAGCGCGCTGGTGGCGCCGGTCTCGGTGCGGACACGGATGCGCGGATGGGCCTGCGCCATATGCGCGAGGAAGGGTGTGAGCAGCAGCGCGGCCGGCGCGGGCGCCATGCCGATCGCCAGCGAGCCTTCCTCGCCGCCGCGCAGCAGGTCCAGGTCGCGCCGCAACTGCCGCTCTTCGAGCCGGATGCGCCGGGCGCGCTCGGCCACCAGTTCGCCGAACACCGTCAGCCGCGCGCGCCGTGCGCCGCGGTCGAACAGTTGCGCCTTCAGTTCGTCCTCGAGCGCCCGAATGCTGCGGCTCAATGCCGGCTGGGTCAGATGCACGGCCCGCGCGGCCTCCGAGAAGGTGCCGTGCTCGACCACCGCCAGCAGGTGAAGCAGCTTCTGCGTATCCATGCCGATCCGTTATGGAAGTCGTTCGATATTTGCATTTGAATCATACATCGCGGCTCCCTATGATGGCTCCACAACAAGAGCGGGCGACCCCTCGGCGCACCGCAAACCGGCCATCGGACCACGGAGACAAAGCATGCTCAAGCTGTTCATCGGTCTCGGCATCCCGTACCTCGGGGTGATCGGACTCCTGCCCTGGGTGGCGTCCGTCGAGCGCTTCGTGCTCGGCGTTCCCTTCATCTACGCCTGGATCTTCGCGTGGTTCGTGTTGACCTCCGGCTGCATGCTGCTGTGCTGGCTGCTGTTCGACCGCCACGCGTCCGACGATGCCGCCGGCGATGCCGCAGATGCGCGGCATCGCGCCTGAAGGAGCCGCCATGACCACCGCGGTATTCCTCGGCTTCATCGCGTTCTCCCTCTACCTCGCGATCCGCTCCCGCCAGGGACGCGGGGCGCAGAGCGTGCACGACTTCTTTGTCGCGTCGCGGCAGTTCGGCGCCTATCTGGTCTTCTTCCTGGCGGCCGGCGAGATCTACAGCATCGGCACGATGGTCGGCTTTCCCGGCGGCATCTACGCCAAGGGACCGACCTACGGCATCTGGTTTCTCGGCTATATCCTGCTGGCGTACCCGCTGGGCTATTTCCTCGGCCCGCGCATCTGGCGCGCCGGCGCGCGCTACAACGCGATCACGTTGCCCGACCTGTTCAAGGGCCACTACGGCAGCCGCGCGCTGGAGTTGATCGTCGCCGCCTCGTCCATCCTGTTCCTGCTGCCCTGGGGCCAGCTGCAGTTCACCGGCCTGGTGGCCGCGCTCAAGGGCCTGGGCTGGCATTTCGATCCGCTGCACCTGGTGCTGATCTCCGCGGGGCTGGCCTTTACCTATATCGCCATCTCGGGCGTGCGGGCCTCGGCCTACATCGCGATCCTGAAGGACGTGCTGATGGTGGTCGCGATCGTCGCCACCGGCGTGGCGGTGGGCTGGAAGGCCGGCGTCGGCGACGTCTTCCATGCGGCCAGCATGCAGGTCAGCAATCAGATGAGCGACACGCAACTGCGCTTCTCGATGAGCACCATGCTGTTCCAGGCGCTGGGCTTCTACATGATGCCGTTCGCGGTGCAGAACTTCTTCACCGCGAAGAGCGCCAACACGATCCGCCGCACGCAGGTTGCCATGCCGCTGTACATGCTGATGTATCCCTTCCTGGTGCTGGCGTCCTACTACGCGATCAGCCAGAACCTGCAGCTGGCCTCTCCGAACGAGGCGTTCTTCGCCGCGGCGGTGCGCCTGCTGCCGGACTGGCTGCTGGGCCTGGTGACTGCCGGCGCGGCGTTGTCGGGCCTGCTGGTGCTGGCCGGCATCTGCCTGGCCATCGGGCCGATCGTCGCGCGCAACCTGCTGCCGGGCCTGCCCGAGCAGCGGCAGAAGCAGGGCGCCAAGGTCGTGATCGCGATCTACCTGGTGCTGTCGATCGTGATGACGCTGGTCACGCCGAACCTGATGCTGACGCTGATCAATACCACCTACTACGGCGTCACGCAGTTCTTCCCCGGCGTGATGGCGATCCTGTTCTCGTGGAAGGTCAGGCCGCTGGCGATCGCGCTGGGCATTCTGAGCGGGCAGGCGCTGGCGATCGCGCTCTATGTGCAGCAGGCCGATTTCGGCGGCATCAACGTCGGGCTCGTCAGTCTCGCGGTGAACCTGCTGGTGACGGCGCTGGTGAACCTGGTCCCGCGGCCGGCGCGCATGCAAGCGGCATGACCTCCTCCAGGACCTCGCCTCCTCGCCAGACCTCCCACCTTTTCACGCAACGATGACTCCTCACGAAACGGCGCGCACGCAAATATTCCAGGCGCGCAAGATCCTCACGATGAATCCCGCGCAGCCGCATGCGACCCATGTGGCGGTGCGCGACGGCAGGATCGTCGCGGTCGGCGAACGGGGCGACATGGCGCGCTGGGCGGATGCCGATGTCGACGACACCTTCCGCGACAAGGTGCTGATGCCGGGCCTGGTCGAAGGCCACTGCCATCTGATGGAAGGCGCGATGTGGGAGGCGGTCTATGTCGGCTACCTCGATCGCCGCGACCCCGACGGCCGGCTGTGGCGCGGCCTGCGTACGCTCGATCAGGTCATCGACCGGCTCGCCAGCGCTGCCGCTCGCTTGCCCGATGCCGACACGGCGTTGCTCGCCTGGGGCTTCGATCCGATCTACTTCGGCGCCGGCCGCCTCGGCGTGCAGCAACTGGACCGGGTCTCGGCCACGCGTCCCATCGTCGTGATGCATGCCAGCGTGCATCTGATGAACGTCAATTCGGCAATGCTCGCGCTCGCCGGCATCGACGAGGACACCGATATCGAAGGCGTGCACAAGGACGCGCAGGGCCGGCCCACCGGCGAATTGCAGGAGTTTGCGGCGATGTTCCCGGTCCACCGCGTGATCGGCAAGGGCCTGTCACTGGCGGCGGCCGAAGACCCGCAGGCGGTGCGCCGCTTCGGTCGGGTGGCGCAACTGGCGGGCGTCACCACCGCGACCGACCTGGTCAGCGACCTGTCGCCGGCGGGGCTGGACACGCTGCGAACCGTCACCGCCGACGAGGCCTTTCCGCTGCGCATCGTGCCCGCCTTCGCCCCGCAGCGCAATCCGGACGGCGGTGCCGAGCGCGTGCATGCCGCCGCGCGGACGGGCAGCGACAAGCTGCACTTCGGCCCGGTGAAGTTCATCGTCGACGGTTCGATCCAGGGCTTTACCGCGCGCCTGCGCGCGCCCGGGTACGTCGGCGGCCAGCCCAACGGCCTGTGGCTGATTCCGCCGGCCCAGCTGCTGGACTGCTTCACGCCGTTCCATCTGGCCGGCCTGCAGCTGCATATCCATACCAACGGCGACGAGGCCACCGAGGTCGTGCTGGACGCGCTCGAGGCGATGCTCGCCCGCCATCCGCGCGCGGATCATCGGCACACGCTGCAGCACTGCCAGCTCGCCGATGCCGCGCAACTGGCGCGCGCCGCGCGGCTCGGGCTGTGCATCAACTTCTTTTCGAACCATCTGTACTACTGGGGCGAGGCGCACGCCAGCCAGACCGTCGGCGCGCAATGGGCCGCGCGGATGAACCCCGCGCGCTCCGCGCTGCGGCTCGGCATTCCGGTCGCCATCCATTCCGATGCGCCGATCACCTCGCTGAACCCGCTGTTCACCGCATGGTGCGCGGTGCAGCGCCAGACGGCGGAGGGCCGCGTGCTGGGCGAGGGGGAGCGGCTGAGCGTCGGCGAGGCCTTGCACGCGATCACGCTGGGCGCCGCGCATACCCTGCATCTGGACCACGTGATCGGCAGCATCGAGCCCGGCAAACTTGCGGATTTCGCGGTGCTGGAGGACGACCCCAGCGCCGTGGCGCCGCAGGACCTGAAGGACCTCCGGGTCTGGGGCACGGTGCTGGGCGGGCGCGTCTTTCCGGCGCCGGCACGATGAACGCCCCGCCGCCCATTCCTCTGGTGGTCGTCGGCGGCTATCTGGGCGCGGGCAAGACCACGCTGCTGAACCGGCTGCTCGCCCATGCGCGGGGGCGGCGGATCGCCGTGCTGGTCAACGACTTCGGCGAGATCAATATCGACGCGGCGCTGATCCGCGCGCGCAGCGGCGACGTGATCCAGCTCGAGAACGGCTGCATCTGCTGCTCGATCGGCGGCCGGCTGGCCGATGCGCTGCTCGCCATCGCAGCGCGAGCCGAGCGTCCCGACCTGCTGGTGATCGAGGCCAGCGGGGTGTCGGATCCGCAGCGGATCGCGCAGATCGGCCTGCTCGATCCTGCGTTCCGGCTCAACGCGGTGGTCGTCGCGGTCGACGTGGCGGGAGTAAACGATGCCCTCCGCGATCCGCTGGTCGGCGACATGGTGCGGCGGCAGATTGCCGGCGCGTCGGTGCTGGCCCTGACCAAGGCCGATCTGGCGGACGCGGCCACCGTCTCCGCCGTTGTTGCATCGGTCGGTGAACTGGCGCCACGGGCTGCCGTGCTGACCGCACGGCATGGCGATCTGCCGCTGTCGGTCTATCTGGACCGTCTGGACCATCTGGATCCTCAGGACGCCGGGCCGCCGCTCGCGCCGACCGTGGGCCCCGCACCGACCGGGCCCACCGCGCCCACTGCGCCTAACGCGCGCACCGCGTCCGGCGTGTTGCTCTCGCGTGGGAGCCGGCACTGGACCCGCCCCGACGCGCTGCATGCCGGCATCCTGACCTTCTCCTACCGGACGGACCGGGCGTTCGACAAGGCGGCCCTGCGGCAGGCGCTGAAGACGTTGCCGGTGCGACTGCTGCGGGCCAAGGGCCTGGTGGCGTTCGATGGCGATCCGCGCGCGCATGCGGTGCACCTGGTGGCGGGGCGGATGTGGGTCGAGCCCGCCGGACACGCGCCGCAAGACGGTTCGGCGCTGGTCTTCATCGGCCCCTTCGATGCGGCCGACAAAGACACGGTGCGCGGCTGCCTCGACGCGGCGCTGGCATGATGCGCCGGCGATGGCGCACCGATGGCTTGCCCACGGCTGGGCGTCGGCTTACTGATACAACACCTTCGGCAGCCACAGCCCGATGTCCGGGAACATGTACAGCAGCACCAGCGCCACCACCTGGATCGCCATGAACGGCAGCATGCCGCCGAAGATCTGGTTCAGCGTGACATGCGGCGGGGCCACGCCCTTCAGGTAGAAGGCGGCCATCGCGACCGGCGGCGACAGGAAGGCGGTCTGCAGGTTCAGCGCGACCAGCAGGCCGAAGAACAGCGGATCGATGCCGAAGTTGTCCAGCAGCGGCACGAAGATCGGCATGAAGATGATGATGATCTCGGTCCATTCCAGCGGCCAGCCCAGCAGGAAGATGATCACCTGGGCCAGGATCATGAACTGCAGCGGCGTCAGGTCCATCGACATCACCCACTGCTCGACCAGCGCCTGCCCGCCCAGCAGCGCGAACGCGGCCGAGAAGATCGACGAGCCGACGAACAGCCAGCAGACCATCGCGCTGGTCTTGGCGGTCAGGAACACCGACTCCTTGACCACGCCATAGTTGAGCTGGCCGTAGGCGGCCGCCAGCAGCGTGCCGCCGAGCGCGCCGACCGCCGCCGCCTCGGTGGGCGTGGCCAGGCCGAACACGATCGAGCCGAGCACGGCCAGGATCAGCACCGCCAGCGGGAAGAACGACGACAGCAGCTGCTTGAAGATCTCCATGCGCGCGAAGTCGAAGCGCCAGTAGAAGTAAGCCATCGCCACGCAGACCACGGCCAGCGTGATCCAGAACCAGTTTGGTACCTGCGGCGCGGTGGCCG
>NZ_JCBAJO010000018.1:0-45280 GCF_059772245.1 Cupriavidus sp. R6-3 | reverse complement strand
GTCGCACGGCATGGGCCAGCCGCCTGCCGCTCATTTCGACAGGTAGATCACGATCGCGATCAGCCCGATCGCGGCGAGGGTCAGCAACACGAAGGTGAGCACGGCGCCACGCTGTCAGTCGTTTTCCCCGGAGTATTCCGCAGGACACCGGTCAGCGGCGTCGGCGGGCCGCTGATTACGGCAAGGATTCGTCCTACAAGCAAGGCCGGGCTTGCTTTCGTCCGGCGTTCGTCGGCTTTCGTCCGGAAGGCCCCCCGGCGCAACGTTATGCGCATTCGGCATGACCCCGCGCAAGCCGCTGTGGAACAATGCTTCATCCTGTTCTCCACGCATCCAACACCATGACTTCCAGCTCCGACGCCATCGTTTATCTGAACGGCGAATTGACGCCGCTGTCCGAGGCGCGCATCCCCGTGCTCGACCGCGGCTTTATTTTTGGCGACGGCGTCTACGAGGTGATCCCGGTCTATGCCGGCAAGCCGTTCCGCGCGGCACAGCATCTGGCCCGGCTCGCGCGCAGCCTCGATGCGATCGGTATTCCGAATCCGCATGACGAGGGCCAATGGACGGCGCTGATCGCGCGCGTGATGCAGGCCAATCCGATGCCGGACCAGATGATCTATATCCAGGTCACGCGCGGCGTCGCCAAGCGCATGCACGCCTTCCCGAAGGAAGTCACGCCGACCGTCTTCATCATGACCAATCCGATGTCGCTGCCGCCGGCCGCCGCGACCGAGCGCGGGGTGGCCTGCGTCACGATGGAGGACAAGCGCTGGCTGCACTGCCAGATCAAGTCGACCTCGCTGCTGGGCAATGTGCTGGCCGCGCAGAATGCGGCCGAGCATGGCGTGACCGAGGCCATCCAGTTCCGCGACGGCATGCTGACCGAGGCCTCGGCGTCCAACGTCTGGGTCGTCAAGAATGGCGTCGTCGCGGCGCCGCCCAAGGACAATCTGATCCTCGAAGGGATCCGCTATGGCCTGATCGAAGAGCTGTGCGCCCGCTTCGAGATTCCGCTGGTCTCCCGCCCGATCACCCGCGACGAGGTGTTCGCCGCCGACGAAGTCCTGCTGTCGTCGGCCAGCAAGGAGATCCTTCCGGTGGTGACGATCGACGGCCAAACGATCGGCAAGGGCGTGCCGGGACCAGTGTTCCAGCGCCTGTACAGGGCCTATCAGGAGGCCAAGACGGCCTGAAGCCGATTCGACGGAGGGAGCTGGCGGCGTGCCGGCTCCCACCCCACCGTGCCAAAGCCGCCGGCGGCGATGCGCCCCGGCGGCTTTTCCATTGCGGCTGCGGTTCTTGCTCCGGTTCTTGCTCCGGCTGTTACTTCGCCGTGGTAACCAGCACCTCGGCCTGCGCCCGCCCTGCCGTGCGAATGCGGTGCGGCAGATCGGCATCGAAGTACAGCGAATCGCCGATCGACAACGCGATCGTTTCCTCTCCGAGCATCACCTCGACCTGGCCCTTCAGCACGAACAGGAACTCCTCGCCGCTGTGCGCGGAGCGCGCTTCGTCGGGAAACTCCCGCGGCGGATACATGATGAAGGGCTCCATCGCCTTGACCTTGCGCTGCGCGGCAATCGCCTCGTAACGATAGGTCCCCTCGCGTTCCGAGGGTGACAGCGGCTCGCGCTCGCCGGCGCGCGAGATGCACACGACTTCGTGCGCGCTGTCGCGGGCATCGCCCAGCAGTTGCCCCGTTCCCATGCCGTAGGCATCGGCGATCTTCAGGATCGTGGCGATCGATGGCGAACTGAGCCCCCGCTCGAGCTTGGATAGATAGCTGCGCGTCAAGCCGGTCTGCTCGGCCAGCGTTTCCAGCGAAAAGCCGCGTTGGCGGCGGAGGGTGCGGAGGCGATGCGCCAGATTGACCATGACGAGGCGGTAGCGAAAGCGACCGCGGCATTATATCGACGCTCCGGGTACAACATGTCCTACTTGACACAACACATTCCGTAGGACACATTGTGTCATGCCGGCAATCACACGACACACAACGGAGAGTTCCAGATGAAAGCGCCCCGATGGATGATGGCGGTGGCCGGCTGTTGCCTGCTGACCGCCAATGCCTTATCCGCAGAGCCGTTCCCCGCCAAGCCGATCCGGCTGGTGGTGCCCTTTGGCGCCGGCGGCATCACCGACAACATCGCCCGCCTGGTCGGGCAGGAATGGTCCGGCGCGCTGGGCCAGACCGTGCTGATCGAGAACCGGCCTGGGGCCGGCGGCCTGATCGCCGCGCAGGCGGCCGCCAAGGCGGCGCCCGACGGCTATACGGTGTTCATGGGCACGGTGGGCACGCAGATCGTCAATCCGCTGATCTACCCAGCCGGCAAGCTGCCCTACTCGCCGGACAGCCAGTTCACGCCGCTGGGCATGGTGTCGAAGTCGCCCTTCATGCTGGCGGTGGCCGCCAGCGTGCCCGCGCGCGACCTCAACGAATTCCTCGCCTATGCGCGCAGCCATCCGGACCGGCTCGACTACGGATCGGCGGGCAGCGCCAGCGCGCCGCACATGAGCATGGAACTGTTCAAGCTGCTGAGCGGGACAAAGATCAATCACGTGCCGTACAAGAGCGGCGCGGAAGCCGTCAATGCCGCCATCGGCGGCCATGTCGCCGCGGTGATCGACGCCGTGCCGGTGGTGATGCCGCAGGTCAAGGCCGGCAAGCTGCGCGCGCTGGCGATCGCCAACGGCACGCGCTCCAGCGCCGCTCCCACGGTGCCCACGAGCCAGGAAGCCGGCTTGCCATCGTTCGAGACCAGTTCATGGAATGCGCTGTACGTCCCGGCCGGCACGCCGCCGGCAGTCGTCGACAGACTGGCCACGACGCTGCGGACCACGCTGGCGCGCCCGGGCTTGCGCAGCCGGCTCGCGGCGCAAGGCAGCGAGGCGCTGGCCGGCACCCAACAGGAATACGCCGCGACGATGGCCGCCGAAAAGAAGAAGTGGGCGGCGGTGGTCGAAGCGGCAAAGATCAAGGCCGAGTAAGGGCGACCCCAATCGGACGCCCCCCCGGGCGACCGCAACCGGACGACCGCAACCGGCCCCTCGACATCCCAACGGAGCATCCAACATGGCTGATACCTTCGACCTGAAGAAAGACGAGCTGATCGCCCGCGCACAGGGCGAGATGCAAACCCGGCTGACCGTGCCGGAACGATCGCTGCGCGAAAAGGTGGCGCTGACCTGCCGCATCCTGTTCGACGGCGGCCACGATTCCGGCCTTGCCGGCCAGATCACGGCTCGGGCGGACGCACCCGGCCGCTACTACACGCAGCAGCTGGGACTCGGCTTCGACGAGATCACCGCGGAAAACCTGCTGCTGGTCGACGAAGACCTGCGTGTGCTCGAGGGCGGCGGCATGGCCAATCCCGCCAACCGCTTTCACTCGTGGATCTATCGCGCGCGGCCGGACGTCAACTGCATCATCCACACGCATCCGTTCCACGCGGCCACGCTGTCGATGCTGGAAGTCCCGTTGACGGTGTCGCATATGGATACGTGCGTGCTGTATGGCGATTGCGCGTTCCTGGAGAAATGGCCGGGCGTGCCGGTCGGCAACGAGGAAGGCGAAATCATTTCGGCGGCGCTGGGCGACAAGCGCGCGATCCTGCTGGCCCACCACGGCCTGCTGATCGCGGCGACCTCGGTCGAGGAGGCCTGCGTGATGGCGCTGCTGTTCGAGCGCGCGGCCCGCATGCAACTGGCCGCGATGGCGGCCGGCACCATCAAGCCGCTGCCCGAGGCGCTGGCCACGGAGGCGCACGACTGGATCCTGACGCCGCGCCGCTCGCAGCTGACGTTCGAGTACTACGCCCGCCGGACGCTGGCGGCGGCACGCGGCTGAGTGGTGGCGTCTGGCGTCTGGCGTCTGGCGTCTGGCATCCGGCGTCCGGCGTCCGGCGTCCGGCGTCGGGCGTCCTGCGTCAGGCGTCAGCCGTCAGTCAGGCGTCAGGCGTCTGCCGTCTCGCGCCTGGCGCCTCCACGACGCCAGGCTATCGCGCTTCCCCCACGCTGGCGCACAGCACCCGCAGGCCCCCGCCGGCGGTCTGCAGGCCGTCCTTGCGGCGAGGGAAATAGCGCGCGTTCAGCGCCGGCGCGTCGAGATCCATCACCTCGGTAAAGCCCATGGCGGTCAGCCGTTGCACCAGTTGTTCCGGCACAAACTCCGACAGCCAGGGCTCGCCCAGCGCGGCCACCTGCTCGGCCATATGCGCCGCCATCACGCGCTCGAATGGCGGCAGCACGCCGGCATCGACGCGGTAGTCGAACACGATGCGCGTGCCCGCCGGCAGGCTGGCGACATGGCGCAACGTGCTTTCGATCGCGGAGTCCGTCAGATACGGCGTCACGCCAAGCCATACGAAGCAGGCGGGCCGGTCGCGGCGAAAGCCCGCTCGCTCCAGCACGCCCTGCAGCGATGCATGCTGAAGGTCGGCCGGCACGGCGGTCACACCGTCGGGCATGCTCAGCCCGGCCTGCCGCATCAGGTCCCGCTTCCACGCCTGCGTGGCGGGATGGTCGACCTCGAATACGCGCATGCCGTCGTCCGCCGCGGGCACGCGCCACGCCAGCGTATCGAGGCCCGCGCCGAGCACCACGCATTGGCGCACACCGGCGCGAACGGCCTCGGCCAGCTCGGCATCGGCCACCATCGCGCGCGCCACCACCGCGGCGCGCATCGGGCGCGCCATCGGGTCGTTATGGCGATAGGGATCGTCCCGCACGGCGCGTTCGAGTTCGGGGCCAAGAATCGGCAAGGCAATGGGATCGGGCAGCACGAGCGGATCGTCGAGCAACTGGTGAACGGCGCGCGCAATGGCCATCATCAGCGCTGTCGTGCTGGGCCGGCCCTGGGCCAGCGCGGTGGTGTCGGTGTGGGACATGGCGGTCTCCTGCTGCGAAAGCGGGGCAGAATAGACCCTGACGTGGACGTCAGGGTCAACCCCCCGCGCGTGCCGGTTCCCATCATGTCACGGCGTGACCCGATCGTCAGCGCCGCCGCGACGGCGCCTTACCGGCGTGCGTGCGCACCGCCTCGACAAACTCGCGCACGCCGGGATCGACCATGTGCCCGACCTGCAGCAGCGGCTCGTCGCGATAGGCCTTCAGCAGCTTGTCGCGCAGCCCTGCATCGTGGCCCACCATACGGTCGACCAAGGCATCCCAATCGCGCACCAGCGTGCGGCTCGCCGCCGCGGAAGGATCGGTGCCAGCCGCGATCAGCGCACGGGCGCGCTGCGCCAGCGCCCGCCATTCGGGTTCGAGCCGTTTGTCGAGCCGCGCCAGTTCGTCCGGCGACAGGTGCCGCCGCCACGCCGCCATGCGCAGTTCGACGGCCGCCTCCATATAGCGGATCATCGTCGCGTCGATGCCGCCAAAGCCCTGTTGCGCGGCCTGCTTGATCATTTCGCCCCAACGGATGGCCCGTGCCATGTCGCCCTGCATCCAGCGCATGGCCAGATGCATCCAGCGAGCCGCCAGCGCCTGCGTGCCGATCGCATCCGCGGGCCATTGCCCGGCCATCGCCTCGCGGATCTCGTCCAGCAGTGGCTGCCATTCCGCCTCGGTGGCGATCCACTCGCGGAAGATCGTTTCGAGCTCCGCCTCGCTGAAGTACTCGCGATACGCCCGCATCTGGCGCAGGGCCGCGAGCCAGTGCTCGATCTCGGGCTCGCCGCCCGCGGCCAGCACCGTCTGCAGCAGCACCAGACGGCCACGCAGTTCGGTCGCCCGGGCAATCTCGCGATCGAGCGCCTCGATCTGCTGCGTGACGATGCGATGCCGCGGCGGCCCCTCGCCCGCCAGTAGCGCGCCGATCGCGGCCAGCGACAGGCCGGACTGGCGCAAGACCTGGATCGCATGCAGCCGCGCCACGTCGTCGCGGTTGTAGAGGCGATAGCCCGCGGCCGAACGCCCGGAAGGCTTGAGCAGGCCGATGCGGTCGTAGTGATGCAGGGCGCGGACCGTCAGGCCCGTCTGCCTGGCGAGCGCGCCGACTTTCAGGAGCATGGGGAAGCGAGGGGGAGTTCAATCGACAAACGGCATTGGCGCGGCGCCTGTGGCCGCGACGGGCGTCATTGTCGCTCAGTCGCGCTTCACCTGGCGGCGGTGGCCTTCTTGGCGGTGGCTTTCTTTGCTGGGGTGGCTTTCTTTGCCGGGGTGGCTTTCCTGGCCGTAGTGACCTTCTTTGCAGCGGTAGCGTTCTTTGTATCGGTGGATTTCCTGGCCGCAGTGACCTTCTTTGCGGCGGTAGCGTCCTTTGTACCGGTGGCCTTCTTGGCAGCCGTGGCCTTCTCCGCAGCGGCGCCCCGCTTGGCGGCCGCAGGCGCCTTCGCGATAACCGCCTTCGCAGCCGCGGCCCCGCTCGTGGCGGCCTTCTTCGCCGGCGCCTTCGCCGCCGTCTTCGACGACGCCCTGCGCCTTCCCGCGCCACCACCGAACTCCAGCGTGATCCACGCCGGCGCATGGTCGCTCGCCTGCGGGGCGCCGCGGACCCAGCGATCGACGCCGGCCTCGCGCAACGCCGGGGCCAGCGTCGCGTTCAGCAGCAGATGGTCGATGCGCAGCCCCGAATTGGTCTGCCAGTGCTGGCGGAAATAATCCCAGAAGGTATAGATCCGCTCGTCGGGATATTTTTCGCGCAAGGCATCGACCCATCCCTGCTCCAGCAGGCGTCGATAGCAGGCGCGGCTTTCGGGCTGCAGCAAGGCGTCCTTGAGCCAGGAACGCGGGTTGTAGATGTCCTCGTCGGTCGGCACCACGTTGTAGTCGCCAGCCAGCACGACCGGATGGCCGCTGTCGTAGAGCGTGGCCGCATACTTCAGCAGGCGCTCGAACCAGGCCAGCTTGTAGTCGAACTTCGGGCCCGGCTGCGGATTGCCGTTCGGCAGATACAGGCAGCCCACCAGCACGCCATGCACCGCCGCCTCGATGTAGCGGCTCTGCTTGTCGCCATCGTCCCCGGGCAATCCACGCCGGCTTTCGATCGGCTCGGTTCCGCGCGACAGGATCGCCACGCCATTCCACGACTTCTCGCCATGCCAGATCGCGCCATAGCCGGCGGCACGAATCGCATCGATCGGAAAGCCGGAATCGACGGTCTTCAATTCCTGCAGGCAGACGACGTCGGGCGCCTCGCGCTCCAGCCATTCCAGCAATGCGGGCAGGCGGGCGCGGATGCCGTTGATATTGAAGGTGGCGATCTTCAGCATGGCACGTGTGAATGGGCGGATGGGCGGATGCGCGGATGGCTGGACAGGCTTGTTGGCTTGCCGTTGTTCCCTTTTTAGGAGAGCCACGCGGGCCCGGCAATCGGGCGGTGTCCCACAGCCCGCAAATCCGTGCCGCATTTTTTTCGCGGCAGGCTTGTGCGCACGCAAAAGCTTCTCTATAATCCGCGCCTTCCACAGGCTCGTAGCTCAGCTGGTTAGAGCACCACCTTGACATGGTGGGGGTCGTTGGTTCGAGTCCAATCGAGCCTACCAACGCAAATCGACGACGGCACCGGAGGCATCGCCATCCGGTGCCGGCGACGACCTTGCCCACCGCGATCGCGTTCTGCATCCCGGTTTTCCACTCAGTCGTTTCCTTGGCCGTTCCGTATCGGGCGCCATCACGCCGGCCGCATGACGTCATGGCGCCACGCCGCCGCAAGTCCGCATTGGCCCGGCCGCAGCATTGGCGCTCGCGATGTGACCGACGGGCTAACCCCGCCCGCGCCGCCCCAACACCCGCCTGACGGCCGCCTCGAAGCGCGGATCCAGCACCGCGCCCACATTGAACCGCGCCCAAGGCGACCGGGCCTCCGGATCGACACGGAACACGCGGCCGGGCGCGATCATCACCTTCTGCGCGAGCAAGGCCTCGGCCAGCGCCAGCGAGTCCGGCGCGTCCGGAAACGCGGCCCACAAGTACAGGCTCTGCGGCGGACGCACCCATACGTCCGCGTCCAGCCGATCGAACAGCGCCAATGCCTGCTCGGTGGCGGCGGCCAGCCGCGCCCGCAGTTTGGCGAGATAGCGCTGGTAATGGCCTTCGCTGAGGATCACGTCGACCGTGCGCTCGCAGTACTCCGAGCTGCTGACATGGATCAGCGCCTTCAGGTCGGCCAGATCGCTGGCCAGCGCGTCGTTGCACGCGATATAGCCGACCCGCAGCGCCGCCGAGAAGGACTTGGAAAAGCTGCCGATATAGATCGTGCGCTGCAACTGGTCCAATGCGGACAGCCGCGGCAGCGTGGTCGGCTTGAAGTCCGCCAGCGCATCGTTCTCGACCACCAGCAAATTGAAGCGCTCGGCCAGTTGCAGTACGCGATAGGCCCTGGCCGCGGAAAGATCCGAGCCGGTGGGGTTGTGGCCGACCGATTGGGTGAAGAACAGCCGCGGCCGCTCGCGGGTCAGGATCTGCTCCAGCGCGTCGATGTCCGGGCCATCCGCGAGCCGCGGCACGCCGACGATGCGGGCGCCGGCAAGCTTTAGCTTGCCGAACAGCGGGTAATAGCCGGGATCGTCGACCAGCACCGTGCCGCCGGCCGGCACGAAGTAGCGGATCACCAGGTCCAGCGCCTCGTTGGCGCCGTGCGTCAGCACGATCTGCCTGGCCTGCGCGCCGATGCCGACATCGCCGAGCTTGCGGACCAGATGGTCGCGCAGCGGGCCGAAGCCGAAACGGTTGCCGTAGCGGAACAGCGCGCCCAGGCCGGTGCGCACGACCTTGTGGTGATAGCGGTCCAGCCGCGCCTCCGCCAGCCATGACACCGGCGGGAAGCCGTCCCCGACCGCCAGCACGTCGGGCCGGCTCTTCAATTGCTCGCGCATCAGCCAGACGATGTCCATCGCGCGGCCCAGTGTGCCGGCATCCTCCTCGGGCGCGGGCCGGACCGCCACCTCCCGAACGAAGAAGCCCGAGCCACGCCGCGGCTCGACCAGCCCGCGCGCGACCAGCAGTTCGAAGGCGGCCACGATCGTGTTCTTGCTGTAGCCATGCAGTTGCGCCAGTTCGCGCAACGAGGGCAGGCGATCGCCGGTGCGATAGGCGCCTTCGGCGATCTGGCGGGCGATCGAGTCGGCCAGCGTGGTGGCGAGCGATGGGGATTTGCGGGCGGTGCCGGGAGCGGTGGAGGTCATCGATAGGGCGCAAATACCGGGCGGCTGGTCACTGTCCCCGCAAACTGTACCCCTATTGACTGGTACAGTCACCCTAGACTGTCTCCATTCCATACCAGAGAACCATAGAACGGAGACCTCGATGCTTGCCTCCCTCCCCTCGTCCGATGCCGCCGCTGCCTCCGATGCCACCGCCGCGGCCGACTCCCGACGCAAACCCGTCGATTCCCGCCTGCCGCGCTTTCGCGAGATGACGCCGGCCCAGCGCCTGGCCGCCATCGCGGACGCGGTCGGCCTGGACGACGACGAGCACGCACTGCTGGCCGAGCCCGGCGCGCTGGGCGCGGCACGTGCCGACGGCATGATCGAAAACGTGATCGGCACCTTCGAACTGCCCTTCGGCGTGGCCGGCTACTTCCAGATCAATGGCAAGGACGTGCTGGTGCCGATGGCGGTCGAGGAACCGTCCGTCGTTGCCGCGGCCTCCTACATGGCCAAGCTCGCGCGCGGCTGCGGCGGCTTCGAGACCTCGAGCTCCGGCCCGCTGATGCGGGCGCAGGTGCAGGTGGTTGGCGTCGCCGATCCCTATGGCGCGCGGCAGGCGCTGCTGCGCCATCGCGACGAGATCCTCGCCGTTGCGAACGCGCGGGACAAGGTGCTGATCGGACTCGGTGGCGGCTGCCGCGACATCGAGGTCCATGTGTTTCCCGACACGCCGCGCGGCGCCATGGTGGTGATGCACCTGATCGTCGACGTGCGCGACGCGATGGGCGCCAATACCGTCAATACGATGGCCGAGGCGGTATCGCCGGTGGTCGAGCGCATCACCGGCGCGCCGGTCCGGCTGCGCATCCTGTCGAACCTCGCCGACCTGCGCCTTGCGCGCGCACGCGTGCGGCTGACGCCCGAAGCGCTGGCCACCGGCGAGCGCAGCGGCGAGGCCATCATCGAAGGCGTGCTCGACGCCTACACCTTCGCGGCAATCGACCCGTACCGCGCGGCGACACACAACAAGGGCATCATGAACGGCATCGATCCGGTCATCGTCGCGACCGGCAACGACTGGCGCGCGGTCGAGGCCGGCGCGCATGCCTATGCCTGCCGCGCGGGCCGCTACACGTCGCTGACGCATTGGGAGAAGGACGCCACCGGCGCGCTGGTCGGCACCATCGAATTGCCGATGCCGGTGGGGCTGGTGGGCGGCGCCACCAAGACCCATCCGCTGGCGCGGCTCGCGCTGAAGATCCTGGGCGTGCAAAGCGCGCAGGAACTCGGCGAAATCGCCGCCGCAGTCGGACTGGCGCAGAATCTCGGCGCCCTGCGCGCGCTCGCCACCGAAGGCATCCAGCGCGGCCATATGGCGCTGCACGCCCGCAATATCGCGCTGGTCGCCGGCGCCGTCGGCCAGGAGGTCGAACAGGTGGCGCGCCGGATGGCCGAGGAAAAGGACGTGCGCACCGACCGTGCAATCGAACTGCTGGCGCAGCTGCGGCAGGGATAGCGGCAATTACCCGCCGGGGGAGGACTGCCCGCCCCCCGCTCGCCACACCAAGAAAAAGCGCCCGCCGACAAGCGAGGCGCCACACAGGAGACAACCATGCAACCACAACCCAAGGCCGCCGGCAGCCCGCTGGTCGAAGTCTGGGGCGATACCGCCAATCCGCGCCATCTCGCCTGCGCCATCGTCATCGGCGGCGCGCTGAGCCTCGCGGCCTTTGCGATCGCCAGCCGCATCCTGACCGAACTGGTCCGCACACCGGAGCTCGCGCGCGCCTATGCGATGCTCGCCGGGCTGGCCGGCTGCGTGCTGGCCGGCTTCATCTGCGCCTGCCTCTTCAAACCCAAGCGCGTGGTCACCGAGGACAGCGGAACCGATGCGAGCAGCGCAACCGCGGCCGCCGCACGCGAGCAGGCGCTCGACCGTCTTGCCGAGGAATCCGGTGGACTCGGAACCATGGCCGACCTCCCCGCCGCCACGGTGCAGGAACTGCGCGAACTCCAGCTCTACGAGCTGTTTGCCGCGCGCGAACGCGGTGCGATGGCCGCCGGCCACGCCGACGTCGCGATACCGGATGCGGACGCGGCCGCCGCTCCTGCTCGCCCCAACGCCGCCTGACCCGCCACCGCCTGGAGCGCATCATGATCGAATCCGCCCCTCTGCTGACGCAGATCCTTGTCGCGCTGGGCATGGGCCTGGCCGGCGCCATCGTCTTCGCGGCGATCGGCCTGGTGTCGGGCACCGACGAGACCACCACGCTCGCGCCGCTGACGTTGCTGGTCGTGCTGCTCGGCGTGCCGCCCGCCGGCGTGTTCACCTTCTTCCTGGCCGGCGCGGTCGCCAAGCACATGACGCACGCGGTGCCGACCGCGTTGCTCGGCATTCCCGGCGATACCATGGCCACGCCGCTGATGCAGGACGCCAATCATCTGCGCAATCTCGGCGTGCCGCATATCGCGCTGCGCAAGATGATTTCCGGCGCCATCGTCGCCGCGTTCTGCGCGGTGCCGCTGGCCGTGCTGTTCGCCGTGCTGCTGGCCCCGTTCGGCGCCACGATCACCAAGGCGGCCCCGTGGATCTTCGTGGCCGCCGCGCTGGTGATCGCCTACGCGTCGCCGGGCCGCTGGGCCTCGGTGGCGACGCTGGTGCCCTTCGTGGTGGTGATCGTCGCGCTGCAGACCCTGACCGCGAAATTCGGCGTCAAGATGAGCATCAGCTATTTCCTCGGCATCGCGATCGGCCCGCTGATCGCGGACCTGTTTTCGACGCTGTCGCCGGTCGACCGTCCGCGCATGCAGCGCAAGGAAGCCCGCACGTTTACGCTGGCACCTGACGTGAAGGGATGGAGCGGCTATTTCCCCAATCCGTTGAAGGTAATGGACGGCACGCAGACCCGCTGGACCGTGGCGACCGCGGCGATCTCGAGCGCAACCTTCGTGTTCAGCCCGGTCGCGATGACCGTGGTGCTGGGCGAACTCGTCGGCTCGCGCATCAAGCACGCCTATCACCGGCTGACCACGGTGCTCAGCGCCCGCAACGGTGTCACCGAGGCGACCTATATCGCCGAGGCGCTGATTCCGCTGATCGCCTTCGGCCTGCCGCTGAGCCCGGTGGCCGCCGGTCCGGCCGCGCCGCTGTTCAATGCCCCGCCGGTCTTCACCGTCGATGCCGGCAACGGCCAGACCCACAACCTGCACAACCTGCTGAGCCACTGGGAATTCCTCGGCTACGGCCTGCTGGCGGTGCTGCTGGCGGCGATCGTGTCGTATCCGTTTGCGATGAATTACGCGCGCCGCGCCGCGCTGTTCGTATCGCGCCGCATTTCGCACGAGGCCATCGTCGCCACCTTTGTCGGGCTGATCCTGGTGATCAGCGTGTGGGAAGGTCAGCTGCTGGGCCTGCTGGTGATCGTCACGCTCGGCTCGATCGGCGGCCTGCTGTCGCGCGTGCTGGGCTTCAACACCGGCGTGCAGTTCATGGGGTATTACACGGCGGTGCTGACGGTGCCGGCGCTGATCAAGCTGGCGGGATAAGCGCACCGCCTACCGCTTCCTGCCCCTGCGGTTCGCCAGCGTCGCAGCTGGCGAACCGTGCTTCACTCGCCTTCCCAATAGTCCAGGCTCCCCTCCGCGCGGCCGATATAGGCAAACCCATTGCCGTGATCGAGCACGCCGAACTTGCCCGAGTCGGGATAGTGGCAAAGCTCCGGCGCGGTCATCGTGCTGACGGCCAGCACTTTCAGTTCCTGCGTACCGGTATTGATGATCTGATGCGCGGTTTCCGGACCGCCCGCCGGACAGGCGATCACGTCGCCGGCGCGAACGGGATGGCGCGACTCGCCGATGCGCACTTCGCCGCTGCCTTCGACGATAAAGAACATCTCCTCGTTGGCGCGGTGGCTGTGGAAAGGAAACACGCGCTTGCCGGGCTCGATCACCGTCAGGTTGTAGCCGAGCTTTTGCGCGCCGAGCATGCGCCCGATCGGCGCCATGCGGCCGCCGTAGCGGTCGGCGGGGAGTTCGGAGCCGTATTGGCGCGACAAGTCGGCGAAGTCGAGGTATTGGGCGTCGGCGATGTTCAGGATGGGGCGTGACATGGAGTCGTCTCCTTGAAGATTGTTGTCCTGACAGTCTAGTGTTGGCCTGACACCATGTTCGAACAATGGAAATCAAGGCTGGGCAGTCATCTCACCCCCGTGCGTCGGATTGCGTCCGCCCAAATCGCCACGACAAGCGTTGCGCTGCGCCGGCCAATTGGCGCGCGACGTTGCCGTCGTGCCCGCTATCGAAACTCCCCGCCGTCCCCATCGCCGCGAGCACCAGCACCACGGTACCGGTGTGGTCGAACACCGGCACCGCCAACGTATGGATGCCGGGCACCGGTTTGTCCAGCGCATCGTCGACGCCTTGCGCGCGAATGCGGGCCAGCCTCGCGGCATAAGAGGTCTTGCCGGTCCCGTTGTCCTTCGTCGACGCGCCCGCCATCCGCACCGCTTCCTGGTGGAGCATTCCGCCGAGCACGTCTTCCGGCAGATGCGCGGCAAACACGCGGCCGATTGCGGTATTCACCAGCGACAGCACCGTGCCGACGCGCAGGCTGACGTGCTGCGGCCGCGTCGATTCCTCGAGCCGCACGACCGTCGGTCCGAGCGGCCCGAGCACGGCCATTGCGACACTGAGGCCGGTATCCACGGCAAGGCCGCGCACTTCCGGCTCGGCCTCGCGCACCGGCGACAGGCGCTGCAACGCGATCAGTCCCAATTGCAGGGCCAGCGGTCCCGGCAGAAAGCGGCCATCGGCATCGCGCTCGAGCACGCCGGCTCGCAACAGGCTGACCAGGTGCGGAAAGGCCTTGGCGGGCACCATGCCCGCGCCGCGCGCCAGTTCGCTCAGCGCGAGCGGACCGCCAGCGCGCAGCAGCGCACCGATCAGCTGCGCGCTGGCGTCGAGCGCCTGAATGCCGCGTTGCGGCTTGCCCGTGGCCTCGTCGGTCGTTCCAGTGGCATTCGTCATGGCTCAGCCCTCTACGCGCAGTGAATCGGCGATCTGCCCTGCGGTTGCCTGCAGGGCGCGCGCAAGATCGCCTCGCCAGGTCGTGTCGATGGTTGCGGTCGGGCCGATTGCGGTAAGAAGCAGCCGGAGGGCGCCGGCGGCGTCGCGTACCGGCACGCACAGGCTGCTGACGCCGGGACTCGGGATATCGATGCTGCGGGCGATGCCGCGGCTGCGCACCTCGTCCAGTTCGGCAAGGAACGCCGCGCTTTTGGGACGCGCCGGCAGGGCGTCGAACAGCGGCACCCATTGCGCCTCGGGCATGCAGGCGCAATACATGCGGCCGGTAGCAGTAGTGGCCAGCGACATCACGGTGCCGACATGCAGGTTGACGTGCAGCGGCGCGTTGCCGCGCTCGTAGCGCACGATGGTAGGACCCTGCGGGCCCGGCACGCTGACCGCCACGCTGCAGCCCGTTTGCGCGGTCAGCGCGGCAACCAGCGGCACCGCGGCGTGCAGGCCGGGATCCAGCTCCAGCCACATCCGCGCCAGTTGCAGCGCCAGCGGCCCGGGTTCGAAGCGATCATCGAGATGGTCGCGCTTGATCCAGCCCTGCCGCGTCAGCGATACGAGGTAGGGATGGGCCTGAGCCGGGGCGATGCCCACGCCCGTGGCGAGTTCGACCGCAGATAGCGGTGCGCCCGCCTCTGCCAGCGCCTGCAGGAAGCGGCCCGCCACGTCGACGCTCTGCACGCCGCGCTGCGTCTTCTCCTGTCCCGCCTGCCCTGCCTCGCTCATGGTTGCCCTCCGAAAGGCTGGATATTAATCCAACGCCGCATGGGCGCCGCGCTTGCCACCCGCCGGTCTGTTGTTCGTTCTTTATGTTTTAGCCAATAACTTATCCATTGACTAACGCACGGAGACCTCCTACCATCCGTCTACCCCGACAACGCCGCATGCCCTCTCGCGCGCGGCCAATCCAATAACGAAGGGGCGAGACAGTACCTGTGCATTGCCGCTGCGCAATGCCGCCCGCTGCCGCGCCCCGTCACCCACGACGAGGCAAGCATGGCCAAAGCATTCGCATCGCAAGCCGACCTGGAAGCCAAAAAGGTCACCTTCACCCAGCTGTCCGAGAACGCCTACGCCTACACGGCCGAAGGCGACCCGAACTCGGGCGTGATCATCGGCGACGACGGCGTGCTGATCGTGGACACCACCGCGACGCCGGCGATGGCGCAGGACCTGATCGCCAGGATCCGCACGGTCACCGACAAGCCGATCAAGTACGTCGTGCTGTCGCACTACCACGCGGTCCGCGTACTGGGCGCCTCGGCGTATTTCGCCGAGGGCGCGCAGCAGATCATCGCCAGCCGCGGCACCTACGAAATGATCGTCGAGCGTGGCGAGGCCGACATGAAGTCGGAGATCGAGCGGTTCCCGCGCCTGTTCGCCGGCGTCGAGACCGTGCCGGGCCTGACCTGGCCGACGCTGGTGTTCGACAAGGAAATCACGCTGTTCCTCGGCAAGCTGGAAGTCCGCATCGCGCATCTCGGCTCGGGCCACACCAAGGGAGACACCGTGGTCTGGCTGCCGTCGCAGAAGGTGCTGTTCTCCGGCGATCTGGTCGAGTACGAGGCAGCTTGCTATTGCGGCGACGCGCAGCTGGCCCAATGGCCGGCGACGCTGGACGCGCTGCAGGCGCTGGGCGCCGAGAAGCTCGTCCCGGGGCGCGGTCCGGCCTTGACCACGCCGCAGCAGGTCCGCGAGGGCATCGCCTACACCAAGGACTTCGTCAGCACGCTGTACCGCGCCGGCCAGGAAGCGGTCGCTCGGAAGATGGATCTGAAGGCCGCGATGGCGCATACCCGCAAGAGCATGGACCCGAAGTTTGGCCACGTCTTCATCTACGAGCACTGCCTGCCCTTCGACGTGACGCGCGCCTATGACGAGGCGTCCGGCATCACGCATCCGCGCATCTGGACCGCCGAGCGCGACAAGGAAATGTGGGCCGCGCTGCAGGACTGACGCGGCGGTATCGGCATCGGTATCGGTATCGGTATCGGTATCGGTATCGGTATCGGTATCGGTATCGGTATCGGTATCGGTATCGGTATCGGTATCGGTATCGGTATCGGCATCCAGGATGGTGGAAGGAGACAACAAGATGGCGGTCGACTATCAACGATTGACCTTTGAATACCGGCCGTGCGCGGAGCAATCGGCTACCAACGCGATGCATCCGGTCGTGGTCGTCGGTGCCGGCCCGGTAGGCCTGGCCACCGCGATCGACCTGGCCCAGCAAGGCATCGAGGTCGTACTGCTGGACGACGATTGCACACTGTCGACCGGCTCGCGCGCGATCTGCTTTGCCAAGCGCACGCTGGAGATCTTCGATCGACTTGGCTGCGGCGATCGCATGGTGGACAAGGGCGTGCGCTGGAATCTCGGCAAGGTGTTCCTGCGCGACCAGATGGTCTATGCGTTCGATCTTCTTCCCGAAAGCGGACATCGCCGGCCGGCCTTCATCAACCTGCAGCAGTATTACGTCGAAGGCTTCCTGCTCGAGCGCGCGCTCGAACTGCCGAATCTGCAGATCCGCTGGAAGAACAAGGTGGTCGGCATCGAGCGCCGCGATGAGGGCGGCGCGGATGCCACCGTCACGCTGACCGTGGAAACGCCCGATGGCACATATCCGGTGCGGGCTCGTTATGTCGTTGCCGCCGACGGCTCGCGCAGCCCGATGCGCAATCTGCTGGGCCTGGACAGCAAGGGCCGCACCTTCAAGGACCGCTTCCTGATCGCGGATATCCGGATGGAAGCCGGCTTTCCAAGCGAGCGCTGGTTCTGGTTCGATCCGCCCTTCCATCCGAATCAATCGGTGCTGCTGCATCGGCAGCCCGACAACGTCTGGCGTATCGATTTCCAGCTGGGCTGGGACGCGGACCCGGTGCTGGAGAAATCGCCGGATCGCGTCATTCCTCGCGTGCAGGCCCTGCTCGGCCCGGATGCGAAATTCGAGCTCGAATGGGTCAGCGTGTACACGTTCTCGTGCCTGCGCATGGACAGCTTCCGGCATGGCAACGTGCTGTTCGCCGGCGACTCGGCGCATGGCGTGTCGCCCTTCGGCGCGCGCGGCGCCAATAGCGGCGTACAGGATGCGGACAATCTGGCCTGGAAACTGGCCCACGTGCTGCGCGGCGAGGCACCGGACGCGCTGCTCGACACCTATGCCAGCGAGCGCGAATACGCGGCGGACGAGAACATCCGCAATTCGACTCGCTCCACGGACTTCATCACGCCGAAGAGCCAGGTAAGCCGTGTGTTTCGCGATGCGGTGCTGACGCTGGCGGCGAAGCATCCGTTTGCGCGGACGCTGGTCAATAGCGGGCGCCTGTCGGTGCCGAGCGTGCTGGCCTCGTCCCCGTTGAATACGGTCGACACCGATGCCTTCGCTGGCGCCATGATTCCTGGGGCGCCGTGTGCCGATGCTCCGGTCGAGGCCGATGGCGCCGAGGATTGGCTGCTGTCGCAGCTGCATGGCGGATTCAGCTTGCTGGTCTACGGCCATCCCGACGATCTCGATGCGGAGGCCGCCAGGCAGATCGCCGCGCTCCGCCGTCAAGCCGGTGCACCACGGATGCTGTTCGTCGCGCCGGACGGTCATCGCGCTGCCCGGACATCGGACATTGCTGTGGTCAGGGATCGCGACGGCATCGTGGCGCAACGCTACGACGCGGTGCCGGGTACCGCGTATCTGATACGTCCGGACCAGCATGTCTGCGCACGCTGGCGTGCGGTGGATGCGGAACGGGTGATGGAGGCAATGGCTCGCGCTCAAGGCAAGCGTCTGGCGGAAACTGCGCCGGCGGCGCGAGGAACACGGGCCTGCGCCGAAGCGCTCGCGGCATGATCCCCAGCAAGCGGCAACGACATCCCTCGGAGACACCATGCCCCTTATCACCGCCGCCAACCTCGCCCGTCCCGACGACTTCTACGAAGCCTTGATCGACATGCACCGCGATCTGGACGATGCGCAAAGCCAGGCGGCCAACGCCCGCCTGATCCTGCTGCTGGCCAACCATATCGGCGACCACGAGACGCTGCTGTCGGCGCTGCAACTGGCGCGCGAGGCCGAAACGGCCGCGGCCTGATTCGACGAGATACGCGACGAGATACGCGACAACATATTCGACGAACGACAGGGCGCGCTCGCGCCAACGGTTGATACACGACGGAATCCACTCCGGGCCCACGGTGCGCAAGACACCGGCCCGTTAAGGGCGGCGCGATCCGCCCCTCTTTTTCCTCCTTCCTGCTTTACGGAGACAAAGCATGTCCCAACTCCACGCGGGCACCGCGACGCCCCCGCTCGCCCTCGCACACGAAGAAGACGCCCTGCACCAGAAGATCTGGCTGCGCATCGTCCCCTTCCTGTTCGTCTGCTACGTCATTTCCTTCCTTGACCGCATCAATATCGGCTTCGCGCAATTGCAGATGAAGCAGGACCTCGGCTTCAGCGATGCAATGTACGGACTCGGCGCCGCGGTGTTCTATGTCGGCTATGTACTGTGCGAAGTGCCAAGCAATATGCTGCTCGCCCGCTTCGGCGCTCGGCGGACTTTCACGCGGATCATGCTGCTGTGGGGCGCCGTCTCGGTGGGAATGGCCTTCGTCTCCACGCCGGCGCAGTTCTACACGCTGCGTTTCCTGCTCGGCGTATTCGAGGCCGGCTTTTTCCCCGGCATCGTGCTGTACATGACCTACTGGTTCCCCGCGCATCGGCGCGCGGCCGTGATGGCCATCTTCTTCGCGGGTGTCGCGATTGCCGGCGTATTGGGCGGCTTGGTCTCCGGCTGGATCATGCGCGATATGGCCGGCGTGATGGGGCTGTTCGGCTGGCAATGGATGTTCGCCATCGAAGGCGCGCCCGCCGTGCTGCTCGGCTTGATCGCCGCCTGGTATCTGGTTGACAGCCCCGCCGACGCCAAATGGCTGACCGCTCGCGAGAAGGCGCTGCTGGCACGGCAACTGGAAGGCGAGCAAGGCAGCCACGCGGCCCATACGCTCGGCGCCCTGCGCGAGGCGCTGCGCAACCCCAGGCTGTATGTGTTCGCGTTTATCTATTTCGCGCTGACCTGCGGCTCGCTGACGCTGAATTTCTGGATGCCGCTGATGATTCGCGATTTCGGCATTACCGATGTCGTGTCGATCAGCTTGTATAGCGTCATTCCGAATGCCGTGGGCGCCGTCGGTCTTATCCTGATCGCGCGGCATTCGGACCGCACCGGCGAGCGGCACAAGCATTTCCTGCTGTGCTGCTGCGGCGGTGCCCTGGCGCTCGCACTGCTGACCCTGCGACTGCCGCATTTCGGCGCGATGCTGGCGATCCTGTCTGTGGCGGCGGTGCTGATCTTTGCGGCGCTGCCGATCTTCTGGTCGCTGCCACGCAGCTATTTGCCCGGGCATACCGCTGCAACCGGACTCGCGTTCATCAGCAGTGTCGGCATTACCAGCGGGATCGTCAGCCCGTGGGTGATCGGGCAGGTCAAGGTTCAGACCGGCAGCATGGATAACGCGCTGTATCTGTTGGCGGGATTGCTGGTGGCGGCCGGGATCGTCATGTGGACAGCGGTGCCGAGGGATGCGGGGCAGTAATCGTCGCCAGTTCGGCCATTTCAAGGGGGAATTGCCAACGCCGCTTCGGTCTTTGATATGGTTTCGACATGAGCAATGACTTATGCGTCCATTCCCGACAACGGCTCAGGGGACGCGGGAGGCAAGCACATGTACGTCATCATGGGCGGTACCGGACATGTTGGATCGGCGACAGCGGATGCGCTGCTCGCCCGCGGCCAGGCGGTCACCATCGTGACCCGTTCGGCCGCCCGCGCCGCGAAATGGCGCGACAAGGGCGCCGCGGTCGTCGAGGCGGACGTGGAAGACGTGGCGTCACTGCGGGCCGCGTTTCAGCGGGGACGCCGAGCGTTCCTGCTCAATCCGCCCGCCGATACCAGCAAGGACACCGATGCGATCGAGCGGCACACGGTGGCCAACATCCTTGCCGCGCTTCAGGGCTCGGGCCTGGAGAAGGTCGTCGCCGAATCCACAGGCGGCGCCCAGCCCGGCGAGCGCATCGGCGATTTGAGCGTCCTGTGGGAGCTCGAAGAAGGACTGCGCCGCCAACCGATTCCTGCGGCGATCAATCGCGCCGCTTACTACATGAGCAATTGGGATTGGCTGCTCGATACGGTACGCAGCACGGGCAAGCTGCCGACGATGTTTCCTGCCGATCTACCAATCCCCATGGTGGCGCCACGCGATTTGGGGGAAGCGGCAGCAGCCAGGCTGATGTCCCCGCTCGACGATGTTGGCGTCCGCCATGTGGAAGGGCCACGGCGGTATTCATCCGAAGAGGTTGCGATGGCCTTCTCGCAGGCACTTCGGCGGCCCGTTCAGGTCGAAGTCGTGCCGCGGGAGAAGTGGAAGGAGACGTTTGTGGGGCTGGGGTTCTCGGATGCCGCTGCCGATTCCTATGCGCGGATGACCGCCGTCAGTGTGGACAGTCGGTTCGATTTGTCCGAGGAACCGATGAGGGGTGGGACGGGGCTGGAGGAATACATCGAAAGACTGGTGGCCGAGGGCGATGCGTAGGGCCACGTTCTCGCTCGCATCTCGCCGACTCTCAATTCAGCCGGGCACTTCCCGCAAATCGGCCCATCAGCAGCGAGCGTCCGCTGGTTTGATCATTTCTTCCTGCCTTTATCGTAATGCCACTTGATGGCGAAGAACATGCCCGTGCCCAACACGAGGACCTTGAACGCGATAAAGACGATAGGGAACCAATCCATCATTTGAGTACTTCCAGGCCATGGCCTGACGCTATTGATTGTGAGAAGCACGGCCCCGGAACGCTGCTTCTGCAGTTTTATTTCCTGTTCAAGCCGTCGTCGAATCCAGCTTCGATCATAACATCGCACGCCATGCGCCGTGCGCCTGGTCTGAGCGACAGCCCCACCAAGCGCTTCGATTTTTCGTCCCTATCCTCCAGCAAGAAGACGGATCGCGCGTGTTGTCGCCCGTCGGAGATTGTTGCCGTTCGGTCAACATACTGAAGGCCGCCGCGACTCTACTGCCAATCGCCCCTCCTGCCTACACTCGGTGGCAACGATCGTTGCACAACCCGTGCGACGGTCGAGGAAGATGTCCGCGCAGCGAAACGGACCTCGCCTGCCGCATCGTGCGGCTTACCCACTCAATTGACAGGACTCCAGAAAATGAGCGAAACAATCCGCAATGTGCAGCCGGTGACCGTCAACCTTGGCAACGCAGGTTCCGGCGAACTCGTTCCCTCCCGCTACACCGTGCGCATCGGTGACGTCGACGTCGTGCTGATCAGCGATGGCATTCTGCCGCTTCCGACCAGTACCATGTCGACCAACGTGAGCCAATCGGACCGCAACGAATGGTTCGATAGCCGCTTCCTGCAACGTGACATGTTCGACTGGGCGCTGAATATCGCGCTCGTGCGTAGCGGCGAACGCCTGATCCTGATCGATTCGGGCCTCGGTGACGGATTCGAATACTTCTCGCGCGCCGGTCGGTCGGTGATGCGGCTGGAATCGGCCGGTATTGATCTGGCTGCCATCACCGATATCGTCATCACCCATATGCACATGGATCATGTCGGTGGCCTGAACGTGGATGGCGTCAAGGCCCGCCTGCGGCCGGACGTACGCATTCACGTAGCGGCCGCGGAAGTCGAATTCTGGAAGAATCCGGACTTCAGCCAGACGGTCATGCCGGAAACGGTTCCTCCCGCCTTGCGCAAGGCGGCCGCCAAGTTCGTCGAGCTCTACAGCAAGAACCTCGTGCTGTTCGATCAGACCGTCGAAGTCGCAGCGGGCGTGTCGGCGCGTGTAACGGGTGGACACACCCCGGGGCACTGCGTCGTGGATGTTGCATCGAAGGGCGAGAAGCTGACCTTCGTGGGCGATGCCATCTTCGAAGTCGGCTTCGACAATCCCGCTTGGCAGAATGGCTTCGAGCACGAACCGGAAGTCGCTGTGGACGTGCGTATCGCGCTGCTTAACGAAGCCGCCGAGACTGGCGCTCTACTGGCCGCGGCGCATGTCGCCTTCCCGTCCATCGGTCATGTGGCAAAGAACGGCGGGAATTTCCGCTTCGTTCCGGTGCAGTGGGATTACTGATCGATACTCGACGACAAACCGCCATCGAGTCGATTGCGACGATGATCGCGAGAAAAGCGCCGAGGGTTCAAAAGACCCGCGGCGCCTTTCTTTCCAATCACGGCAGCGCTGCCAGCCGGCCCCAACAGCGAGGCGGTTTGCCGTCAGCAATATCAGATCAGCGCGATCCCACCATCGACGCGCAGGTTCACGCCGGTGATGAAGCTGCCTTCCTCACTGGTCAGCATCAGTGCCGCCGATGCAATCTCCTCGGCACGCCCAAGGCGACCAAGCGGAATGGCACCTGCCACGGCTGCCTCGAAAGCTGGCCGGTCACCGTCGGCAACGCCCAGCTTGGACAGAATCGGCGTATCGACGGGACCTGGGCTGATGACGTTCACCCGAATGCCGCGCGCCTTGAACTCGAGCGCCCAGCCCTGCGCAAACGCCTCAATTGCCGCCTTGGAACCTGCATAGACGGCGTGTCCATCGAGCACCTTGGCACTGGCAATCGAACTGACAAGGAGAACGGAGCCACCGTCGCGCAACACCGGCACGATCTTCTGCACGCCGAAGAACACAGCTCGCGTGTTGGTGGCGAACTGGGCGTCGTATTCGTCGATGTCAACCTGGGCGGACGGCCTGATCTGGTTCATGCCCGCGTTGGCCACGTAGATGTCGGCCCCGCCAAACCGCTTGACGACCTCTGCCGACACGCGATCATGCGTGGACAGATCGGCGATATCGCCTGTCAGGCCACTCGCGCGCGGCCCCAGTTCGGCTACCGTCGCATCAACGGCGTCCGCGCGCCGGCCGACGATGAGCACCTGGGCCCCCTCGTCGACGAACCGCCTTGCCATCGCCAATCCGATACCGCTGTTGCCGCCCGTAATCACCGCGACCTTTCCTTCAAGCTTGCCCATCGTGTACCTCGACATTCCTGTTTGATGAGATTGAAAATCTAGAGGATCCGTCGCAAGGCGAGCAGCCCTGCATTGGGCGCATGACTTGTGCCAAATTGTCTTCCATGTCGATAGAACGCCTCCATGGCCTTTCAGCCTTTGTCCGTGCGGTAGAAACGGGTTCGTTCACCAGGGCCGCCAGGCTCCTCGGCACTACGCCCTCGGCCATTTCGAAGAGCGTGTCGCGACTTGAAGCCCGATTGGGCGTGAAGCTCTTTCACCGATCTACCCGCGCCTTCGCACTGACCGACGAAGGGACCGTCTTCTACCGACGCGTCGCGCCGCTGGTGCGAGGACTCGAGGAAGCAAGCGAGGGGTTGATTGCGCCGTCGGAGATGGCGGCGGCAGGTCATCTTCGCATCAGCATGCCGGCCGATCTGGGCGCCACATTGCTGGCCGCGATCGCGTCGAAATTGATGCCGCGCCATCCGCGCCTGTCCCTGGACGTCAGCTTCAGCGACCAGCACGCCGATCTGATCCGCGAGGGGTTCGACCTGGCCTTCCGCGCCGGTCACGCACCTGACAGCGGCCTGCATGCACGGCACCTGACAACCCTTCCTGTGGTGCTCGTGGCCTCGCCTGCGTACCTGGAACGTTGCGGGGAGCCTCGCACGGCGGCGGACCTGCTGCACCATCGCCATGTGCGTTATCGGTTGGCAGGACAAGTCATGCCGGTCACGCTTGCCGACGGCACGCGGCTGCAGACGAAGGGGTCCTTCGATGCCGACAATGGCGCTGCGATGCGCACGGCAGCGCTCAGCGGCCTGGGTATCGCGCAGCTGCTGCACGTCGCCGTGCAGGCTGACCTCGATGCCGGCCGGCTGCAGCGTGTAGTGCCAGCGTTGGCGCTACGCGCGGTACCGCTGCAGGTGCTGCACGGATTCGGTCGACGGATGCCGGCGCGCGCAAGCGTACTGGTGGACTTTGTCGCGGCGGAGCTTGCCGGCCAGACCAAAGGCGCGCACGCGATGCGAGCGTGAGCCGATGCGAGTGCTGATGGGGGTGGCAATGTACCGATGCCCTCGATCGCGCTCCGGCATCGGCCAGGGGGCAACGACTGCCGGTCCGCTTCGAAGCGGACCCGGCAGTTGTCTGCGGCTTCCGCCGATCAGGCCTTGAGGAACTCCAGGAGATCAGCGTTGATGACCTCCGCCTGCGTCGTCGGCATTCCGTGCGGGAAGCCTTTGTACGTCTTCAGGATGCCTTTCTTCAAGAGCTTGGCCGACAAGGGGCCCGATTCCGAGTAGGGCACAATCTGATCGTCATCGCCGTGCATCACCAGCACGGGTAAATTGATCTTCTTCAGATCCTCGGCAAAGTCGGTCTGCGAGAACGCCACGATGCCGTCGTAATGCGCCTTCGCGCTGCCCATCATGGCTTGTCGCCACCAGTTCTGGATAAGGCCTTCCTGAGGCTTTGCGCCCGGCCGGTTGAAACCATAGAACGGCCCCGCGGGAAGATCCCGGAAAAACTGTGCCCGATTGGTGGCCGTCTGCAATTGCAGGCCGTCAAACACCTCCTTCGGCAGGCCGCCCGGATGGGATGACGTCTTGACCATCAGCGGCGGAACCGCGGCAATCAGGCAAGCCTTCGAGGCCCGCTTCTCGCCGTGCCGCGCCAGGTAGCGCACGACTTCGCCACCGCCAGTGGAGTGACCCACGTGGATGGCGCCCTTGAGATCAAGATGGCTTACCACCGCTGCCAGGTCGTCGGCGTAGTGGTCCATATCGTGTCCTTGCCAAACCTGCGACGAGCGGCCATGGCCGCGCCGATCATGGGCAATGACGCGATAGCCCTTGGCAAGGAAGAACATCATCTGGGCGTCCCAATCGTCGGAGCTCAGCGGCCATCCATGAGAGAAGACGATCGGCGTCGCATCGGCAGGACCCCAGTCCTTGAAGAAGATCTGGACACCGTCCTTGGTAGTGACATAGCTCATGGCGAAATTCCCCTGTGAGGTTGCCGCGGTCTTCTGCGCGGTGGACGTCGTCGAAGCAGCCGTGGCCGTGAAGGGCAAGGACGCAGCTACCGCGGCACTCGTTCCGAGCGAGAGCAGTTGGCGGCGGGTGATTCCCTCAGAGACGGACGGCGATGTAGATGCAGGTTTCATGGCATCAAGACTCTTGTCAGATCGTGCGAACAAAATGAACGGATAAAGCTCCGAGCGAAGGTCCCCCGTCTTTCACTGGACGAACGATTGGCGAAGTGAGTGAATCAGGAAAACGGATGGGCATCGCACCCACCGCCATCGCAATGGATCGATGTATTGGTACTTGACGGGTTGCGTTGAATCCTAGCCACCATTGTTTGTAGGCACTAGGCGCGCGTGTAGAAACAGCATGTTGTCCGCGCGGCGCCAATTCCCTCGCCCGATGGCGAAGCGCGTCGGGTGCCAATATTTGGCTCGCCTTTGTGCGCGCGTGGAGATACCCGCGGAATCTCGAGAAGACGGCGAGCGATGGGGCGAGGGCTCGGACAAGGGCCCAAAAATTCAGGGTGCCGCCGTTCCGGTGGTCGCCGGCTGGCTGGCGGGGCTGGCTATTTGCTGTCGGGCGGCATCACGCCCGGGCCCTCTGCCTCAACCATCAGCAGGGGCCGCCGTGCTTCCTGGCCCAAACGAAAAACGCCCCGACTAGGCCATTAGGCCTGCCGGGGCGCGGCGATGATCGCCTTCCTCGCATACTTCCCGGTGGCCGGGTCGTATCGCGGTCGCGTAAGGCCTTGCGGGCTCTCGCGGGACAAAGGTCCCCTACGCGGTAATGCAGAACCGATCCCCCGCGCTCTATGCATCCACCGGCTTCTGGCTAGCGGCAGATGACGGCAAACGCGGGCGATCGTCGAAGGAATTTACGAGCCGACCTTCAGCCGCCCGCCTCGTCCCAATCCACCCTTGACCTCCTGCGCCTTGTAGTTGCGCAGCGAGATCACCATGTTGTTGTACGCGTCCATGAATGCCGCGACGGTGGCCTTGCCTTCCGGCGTGCGAGAGAAACCGCCCAGGCCGCCGGCCGTATTGCCGCCGAACGCGCCCAGGGCGGCGCCAAAGTTCGTCGCCGTCGAATTGCCTTCCGAGATGGAGACCTGCACGCCCGAACGGATGTCGAACATGGTCAGCGTCACGACCGATGCCTTGCTTTGCATGGCACCGCCCACAAGCGCGCCGACGCTGCCGAACAGGCCGCCCACACCGGCAGCCAGCTGGCCGGTGGAGTCGTTGTCGATGATGATGGCCGGCTCCATGTAGTAGTCGGCCGCTACGCGCTGGCCCTTCTGCTGGCGCGAGCCTGCGCGGAATTCACCGGAATTGCGCTGCTTGTCGGTGATGTTCGACAGCTTGCTTTCGGTGCGATTGTTGCCGATCGACGTGATCACGAAGCAGTTCGACTGCTGCACGGCCAGACGGATCAGCGGCTCGATGCTGGTGACCTTGGTGGCCGCGCCAAAGCTCGCGTACCACTCCTTGCCCCGGCCGTCGTCCACCGCCAGCGTGCCCAGCGGCGCGTCGCAACGCTCCAGGGAAGCATTGGCATTCACGCTGGTGGCGCCACCCGCGGCGCCGGTGGCAGCGGTGGGCGCGGTGCCGGTGCTGATCAGACCGCCGCCGGCCGTGGCGCAGCCAGCGAGAACCAGAGACGCGGCCAATGCGGCCGCGCGCAAGGAAATATTCTTGGGCATGATAGGGCGTTCCTGTCGAGGAAATTGACGAAAAAATCCGGGTGGGAAGGCTTAGCGGTGATACCAGCCGGAAGGGCCCCATACCCAGTAATACGGATAGCTGCTGTACCAGGCAATCCAGGAGGTGCGATAAGCCTCGCGGACTCGGTACGCGCTTTGTTCGTCTTTCTTGGCAGCCTGAGCCTGCGGAATCAACTCTTTGGCTTCCTTGCTGCCCTTGGCTGCGGCTCGCATCAGCCAAGCCTCGGCTTCGGCAGGGTCCGAACCCATTTCCTCAAAGCCCATCAGATAAATTCGGCCAAGCGCCAGTTGCGCCTGCGTATGACCGTTGTCGCCGGCCTTGCGCAGCCATTCCAGCGCCTGATAGCTGTCGCGTTTCACGCCGTCGCCGCGCAGAAGGCGCAGGCCCAGGTCGTAGGCGGCGTCCGGATTCTTCTCGGCCACGTTGGCCAATGCCTGCATACGCGGATCGGCTTCGTTCGACGCGAGTTGCGCTGTGGCTACGCGTCGATCCTGTTCGGTGCAGGCATTCCCGTCGCACAGGCGCACCGTGGACGACCGCGGTGCCAACTGTTCTTCAGGCGTTTGCGCGCAACCGGCAAAGCCCAAAGCCGTGGCCAACAGCAATGGAACAAGAACACGCATGGATGACCCCCCGAGGTCTGCTTTTGTTCGTTTTGTATTTGTTCGCCTTTTGAGAAGGCGTATGGATTGTATTTTCGGCGTGGAATATTTGCACCCAACCGCCGTAGGTGTGCGGCCTTCGTTGCACAGTGCGAAGAGGTCGCGTAACGAGGGGCGTCCGGGGATTGCCGGGGGAAGCGCGGTCGGACAATACGCTCACGGCGCGTGACCGACCGCCAAATCAGACGTCTTACTGGCTGCAGGTGCCGGACTTTGCCAATTCGAGCTTGGCCACGTCGGCCTTGCCTTGCTCTTCGGGAATCAGCTCCAGATCAGCCCCGCCAACAAAAGCGCCAAGCTTGATGAACTGGCGGACAAAGTAGTTCTTGCCGGCTTCCATGGCCACTTCCAGGGCGTTCGGCGAAAACTCCGATTCCGTTTCGATCTTGTGCTTCTTGCCGCCTTCGACCTGCGTGTAGAAGAACACGTCCGATGCGCTTTCGCCCAGGCACTTGCCGTCCACCCAAATGTCCTTCTTCAGCGACTTGCCGACGAAGCTATTGCGGTAGACATAGAGTCCAGAGTTGCCTGCGCTGGGGGCGCTGAACTGCTTGGCCTGGTCGGACTGCTCCTTGCTCGCCATGTCGACGGACGCACAGCCGGTCAACGCCAGGGTAGAGACGGCAAGGATAGTGATAATGCTGTGATTGATCTTCATTTGAGGATTTCGAAAAGGGGAAATGGCAAAAGGCTGAGACCGGAGTAAGCGTACGAAATACGTTCGCGAATCGCGAAACCCAGACCGATACCGATGTCATGGCGTCGCACGCGCAATCGGAACGCTCCCGGTTATCGACCACAGACCCTCTTTTCTGCACCCCTCAATTGTTGGGTACGTGGCTCCGCTGCCCCGCTGACACAAGCATGCCGTCGCGAGGCGCCTCGACCAGAATCGCCCTCCAACCTCCCGCGCCAAAACAAAAAGCCCCGGAGACTTTCGCCTCCGAGGCTTTCCAACAGCAACAAATCCAAAAGCAGTTCAGCTCAGTCCCTGGGGCTCGGGACAATCGCCAACCCAAACCCCAAAGACCAGATCAAATCCCTGCCATCAAACCGTCACCGTATCCGCCACCCCCTTGAAGTCCTCGATCTGATCGAAGTTCATGTAGCGGTAGATCTTGTCGCCATTGGCGTTGAGCACGCCCATGTCGGCCATGTACTCTTCCTTGGTCGGAATGCGGCCGAGGCGCGAGCAGATGGCGGCCAGTTCCGCGGAGCCCAGATACACGTTGGTGTTCTTGCCCAGGCGGTTCGGGAAGTTGCGGGTCGAGGTCGACATCACCGTCGCGCCTTCGCGCACCTGTGCCTGGTTGCCCATGCACAGCGAGCAGCCCGGCATTTCGGTCCGCGCGCCGGCGGTGCCGAACACGCCGTAGTGGCCTTCCTCGGTCAGCTGCTTCTGGTCCATCTTGGTCGGCGGCGCGACCCACAGCTTGACCGGGATGTCGCGCTTGCCTTCCAGCAGCTTCGACGCGGCGCGGAAGTGGCCGATGTTGGTCATGCAGCTGCCGATGAACACTTCGTCGATCTTGGCGCCGGCGACGTCGGACAGCGTCTTCACGTCGTCCGGGTCGTTCGGGCAGGCGACGATCGGCTCGTGCACGTCGGCCAGGTCGATCTCGATCACGGCGGCGTACTCGGCGTCGGCGTCCGGCTCGAGCAGCTTCGGATCGGCCAGCCACGCTTCCATCGCCTTGATGCGGCGCGACAGGCTGCGGGCGTCCTGGTAGCCCTCGGCGATCATCCACTTCAGCAGCGTGATGTTGCTGTTGATGTATTCGATGATCGGTTCCTTGTTCAGGCGCACCGTGCAGCCGGCGGCCGAGCGCTCGGCCGAGGCGTCGGACAGTTCGAACGCTTGCTCGACTTTCAGGTCGGGCAGGCCTTCGATTTCCAGGATGCGGCCGGAGAAGATGTTCTTCTTGCCCTGCTTGGCAACGGTCAGCAGACCCTGCTTGATCGCATACAGCGGGATCGCATTGACCAGGTCACGCAGCGTGACGCCCGGCTGCATCTTGCCCTTGAAGCGGACCAGCACCGATTCCGGCATGTCCAGCGGCATCACGCCGGTGGCGGCGGCAAAGGCCACCAGGCCCGAGCCGGCCGGGAAGCTGATGCCGATCGGGAAGCGGGTGTGCGAGTCGCCGCCGGTGCCGACGGTGTCGGGCAGCAGCATGCGGTTCAGCCACGAGTGGATGACGCCGTCGCCCGGGCGCAGCGAGATGCCGCCGCGGGTGCTGATGAATTGCGGCAGCGTGTGGTGCGTCTTGACGTCGACCGGCTTCGGATAGGCGGCGGTGTGGCAGAACGACTGCATCACCAGGTCGGCCGAGAAGCCCAGGCAGGCCAGGTCCTTCAGTTCGTCGCGGGTCATCGGGCCGGTGGTGTCCTGCGAGCCCACCGAGGTCATCTTCGGTTCGCAGTAGGTGCCCGGGCGGATGCCCTTGCCTTCCGGCAGGCCGCAGGCGCGGCCGACCATCTTCTGCGCCAGCGTGTAACCCTTGCCGGTGTCGGCCGGGTTCTGCGGCAGGCGGAACAGCGTCGACGGCGCCAGGCCCAGCGCTTCGCGCGCCTTGGCGGTCAGGCCGCGGCCGATGATCAGCGGAATGCGGCCGCCGGCGCGCACTTCGTCGAACAGCACGTCGGACTTGACCTGGAATTCGGCGATGACTTCGCCGTTCTTCAGCGCCTTGCCTTCATAGGGACGCAGCTCGACCACGTCGCCCATTTCCATCTTCGACACGTCGAGCTCGATCGGCAGCGCGCCGGCGTCTTCCATCGTGTTGTAGAAGATCGGGGCGATCTTGCCGCCCAGGCACACGCCGCCGAAGCGCTTGTTCGGCACGAACGGGATGTCTTCGCCGGTGAACCACAGCACCGAGTTGGTGGCGGACTTGCGGCTCGAGCCGGTACCGACCACGTCGCCCACGTAAGCGACCAGGTGGCCCTTTTCCTTCAGCGCTTCGATGAACTTGACCGGGCCGCGCTTGCCGTCTTCCTCGGGCTGGAACGCGGCGCCCTCGCGCTTGTTCTTCAGCATCGCCAGCGCGTGCAGCGGGATGTCGGGGCGGGTGGTGGCGTCCGGCGCCGGCGACAGGTCGTCGGTATTGGTTTCGCCCGGGACCTTGAAGACGGTCACGGTCAGGCTTTGCGGGACTTCCGGACGGCTGGTGAACCATTCGGCGTCGGCCCAGCTTTGCAGCACGGCGCGCGCGTTGGCGTTGCCCTTGTCGGCCTTTTCCTTGACGTCGTGGAAGGCGTCGAACATCAGCAGGGTCTTCTTCAGCGCGTCGGCGGCGACGGTGCCGACTTCGGCGTCGTCCAGCAGCTCGATCAGCGGCGAGATGTTATAGCCGCCGAGCATCGTGCCGAGCAGTTCGGTGGCACGGGCGCGGCTGATCAGCGCGCAGGTTTCCTTGCCGAGGGCGACGGCGGCCAGGTACGAGGCCTTGACCTTGGCGGCGTCATCGACGCCGGCAGGCACGCGGTAAGTGATCAGGTCCAGCAGGGTCTGCTCTTCGCCGGCGGGCGGATTCTTCAGCAGTTCGATCAGTTCGGCGGTCTGCTGCGCGGACAGCGGCAGCGGAGGAATGCCAAGCGCGGCGCGTTCGGCGACATGGGCGCGATAGTTTTCGAGCATGGGAGCCTGCGGGGTGATAGAGGAATAGGGGTTAAACAACACCGTTGTGATCGCGATTGTACGCTCAACGCCGGTCCTCGGTCAAACGTCTTATATCTTATATAAGACTTAGGACTGACGACCTGGCAACAGCCACGCAACACTGCCCCGCCGTTACCGGGTGTAACCGCCGTAAGTCGTTGGCAACAAAGGGAAACGGCGGCCCCAGGGCGCCTCGCCACGCGGTACAACGGAGGCTGCCGAATCATGGGGAGAACGGTGTGAATGCAGGAATTTTTGCCCTGCGCCGAGGGCTGGCCGCCATGGCCATGTGCGGCGTGACGATGCTGGCAGGCCAGGCACAGGCGCAGCCTGTCGAATCGGGCCCGATGACGGTGGCCGGCACGCTGGTCGTCAACGGGCCGGTGACGGTGCAGGGCCCGGTCGAGGTCGATGGCCGCGTGCGGGTACGCGGGCCGGTCACCGGGCAATGGTTCGAGACGGACGACGGCCCGTCGATGCGGGGGGCGCCGCAGCGCACCTTCAACGGCCCGCTGACCGTGCATGGCCCCCTGCGCGTGCAGGGCGACCTGATCGTCAACGGGCCGCTGGAAGCGGCCGGGCCGATCCGTGCCGCCCGCATCCGGGCCGACGGGCCGGCGCGGCAGCGGCAATACGGCGAGGGTGCCGCCCGCATCCGGGCCGACGGGCCGGCGCGGCAGCGGCAATACGGCGAGGACCGCCGCGGTTATCCGCCGGCCTACCAGCAGGGCTATCCGGACCAGCCATACGACGGCCGCGGCTACGACGGGTACGGCTACGGGCGCTGACGGCGGCTGACGTGGCTGACGGTGGCTGACGGCGGCTGACGGCGGCTGACGGAAGCCGAGGAACGCCGCCAGCGCCGGCCCCCTCTTCTACTCCGGCACCACCTCGAACGCCAGCACCTGCGTGATCTGCGTCGCGTTGAAGTTGTTGTCCGACACCAGCACCAGGCTGTCGCGGCCGTTGGGCAGCTTCGGTCTCCAGGCCATGCCCTCGATGTTGTCGACGGTCTTCAGCCCCAGCGCGTTCAGGTTCTGCACCAGCCGTTTCCGCACCGGCACGTAGCTGGCGCCGGCGAGCCGGTCCAGGCTGCGCACGTCCGTCGCGCCACGGATATCGATCTGGTACAGCCGCACATAGGTAGTGAAGTTGCCATCGGCGCCCTGCACGCCGGCGCGCTCCAGCGTCAGCAGCCGGTTTTCGTCGATCTCCAGGATCTCGGTCACGCCGTTGTCGGCGCTGCGCCCCGGGGCTGGCGCGGCCGGGATTGCGTCGAGTGGATAGACATACTGCGCCAGCACATTGCCGTTGCGGTCGTAGCGCAGCAGCCGGGAAACCGAGCCGGACGACGGCGTCGGCAGCGGCCCGTCCTGGTACAGCGGCCCTTCCATGCTGACCCACAGCGACTTGCCGTCGGCCGACAGCGACAGTCCCTCGAACGTCGCGTTGTTGCGCGAGCCGGTTTCGTGCGTGGGCGTCATCCTGAACGCCGCCGGCAGCGGCAAGGTGCCGCTCAGCGTGCCGTCCGTGCGGGCCCGCGCGACGAAGGGATCGAGGCCAAGCGCGCGATCGCCCTCGCTGGTCCACCACAGGCCCCCGGTGGACGGATCGAAGCGGATCGCCTCGGGATCGGGCACGACGCCGCCCGCCGTGCGGTTGGGGTAAGCGCTGCCGTCGGCTTGGCGCAGCGTCACGACGCTGGCGATCTGCACCGGCTGCAGGCGGGCCGAGTCATAGCTGATCCGCGCCGTATAGAAGCGCGCCGGCTGCTTGTCCGAGCGGTCGTCCGAGACCAGATACCAGAGATTGGCCGCCGGATCGTAGTCGATGCCGGACAGGCCGCCCACCGTGGTGCCGCCGACCTGCAGGTCGTTGGGCAGCGTCTGCTCGCCGATCAGCCGGACCGCGCCTACCGAACGCCGCGGGCCGTCGTCCTGGTCGTCATCGCCCCCGCAGGCGGCAAGCAGCGCGGTCGACATCACCAGCGCGGCGAGGCCCACTACCCGGGTCCCGGCACGGCGGCCGGGCGCGCCGGCCGGCGCAATGGCCGGCGCAATGGCCGGCGCATCGGCGGACGCAACGACGGCCTCGATCGAAGGATCGACCGAAGGGACGACGGAACAGGCGGCGGAACGGACGGCGGGACGGCGCATGCGCAGGCTCTCGTGGATGGAAATCCCGCGAGTCTGGCGCCCGGCAATGACCCGCCGATGACAGCCCGCTCAAGTTCCGCCGGCCACCAACGTTAACCCATGAGATGACCGTCCGCTGCCGCCGACGGTCGCTCCCGCTCGACTCAAACGGCCAAGCTGAGCGGGTTTCCCCCTTTTTTTCGGCCCATTGCCCGCCACCGATTCACCGAGAATGGCGTGGCATTCCGATACAGGCATCTCATGGCGAAAACGCTCACGACTCCCCAGGCACCCAGCTCCAGCAAGCGCGGGGTGCTGATTCTCGCCGGTGTCGCGGTCGCGGCCGTGCTGGGCGCGGGAAGTTTCTTCCTCGGCAGCCTGCTGAACAACCGCGCACCCGCCGCGCCGGCCGCCCCCGTGGTTCCGGCGCCGATCTTTGTCGCGCTCGACGCCTTCACCGTCAACCTGAAGGGCGAGGACGGCGACCGCTTCCTGCACACCGGCCTGTCGGTCAAGGTGGCCGACACGCAGACGCAGGCGCGCATCGCCGAATATCTGCCGGAGGCGCGCAGCCGCATCCTGTTGTTGCTGTCGGCCAAGCAGCCGCCGGAGCTGTCGACCGTCGAGGGCAAGCAGAAGCTCGCCGAAGAAATCAAGCAGGCGCTGGCAAAGCCGTTCGCACCGGCGCTGCCGAGCCAACAGATCGTGGATGTCCTGTTCACTTCCTTCGTGGTGCAGTAAGCCCGTGCCCTGCCCCGCTTGCCAACCCGATATGAAGCCGACCACCCGACTCTCGCCCGCCGATGCGCACCTCGCGCGCGCCCAGGCCGGCGTGCGCGCGGCGCTTCTTTAATCCAGTCGTTCATTGGGGCAGGACATTAAATGGCTTACGACAAATTCCTCTCGCAGGATGAAGTAGACGAGCTGCTCAGGGGCGTATCCGGCGAGGCCGAGACGCCCGAGGCCGTGGCGCCGGTCTCCGAAGACGGCGTGCGGCCCTACAACCTGGCGACCCAGGAGCGCATCGTCCGCGGCCGGCTGCATACGCTGGAAATCATCAACGAGCGTTTCGCGCGCCAGCTGCGCACGGCGCTGTTCAACTTCATCCGCCGCGGCGCGGATATCTCGGTCGGTTCGATCAGGATCGAGAAATACGGCGAGTTCGTGCGCAACCTGCCGGTGCCGACCAACCTGAACCTGGTCCACATGAAGCCGCTGCGGGGCACCGCGCTGTTCGTGTTCGACCCGAACCTGGTGTTCCTGGTCGTCGACAACCTGTTCGGCGGCGACGGGCGCTTCCATACGCGCGTCGAGGGCCGCGACTTCACGCAGACCGAGCAACGCATCATCCGCCGCATGCTGGATCTGGCGCTGGCCAGCTATGGCCACGCCTGGCAGGCGGTCCATCCGATCGAGTTCGAATACGTCCGCTCGGAGATGCACACCAAATTCGCCAACATCGCGATCCCCAACGAGGTCGTGGTGACCACCGCATTCCATATCGAGCTGGGCGCGGTCGGCGGGCAGATGCACGTCTGCTTCCCGTACTCGATGATCGAGCCGGTGCGCGATCTGCTGATGAATCCGCTGCAGGATGAAGTCGAGGTCGACAAGCGCTGGCTGCAGCAGCTGTCGCAACAGCTGCGCGCCGCCGAGGTGGAACTGGTGGCCGAGTTCGCGCATCTGCGCAGCACCGTGGCAGAAGTGCTGGCGCTGCGCGCCGGCGACGTGCTGCCGATCGAGCTGCCCGAGAACGTGATCGGCAAGGTCGACGGCGTGCCGGTCATGCAGTGCAGCTACGGCACGATGAACGGCCAGTACGCGCTGCGTGTGCAGCGCATGTTCAATCATCAAGACAGCGATTCCAACAAGGAAACCGACCATGACTGACGGCAAAGAGGACAAGCCGGCCGATCCGATGGACGACTGGGCGAGCGCCCTGGCCGAGCAAACCAGCGCGACCGCTGCGCCTGAGCCCGCCGCCACGGTGGCGACGGCCACGCCCGCGGCCGCGACGGTCTTCCAGCCGCTGGAGCGCGAAGCGTCGAGCGGCTTCCACAACGATATCGAGATGATCCTCGATATCCCGGTGCAACTGACGGTCGAACTGGGCCGCACCAAGGTACCGATCAAGAGCCTGCTGCAACTGGCGCAAGGTTCGGTGGTCGAGCTCGACGGCCTGGCCGGCGAGCCGATGGACGTGCTGGTCAACGGCTATCTGATCGCGCAGGGCGAGGTGGTGGTGGTCAACGACAAGTTCGGCATCCGCCTGACCGACATCATCACGCCGTCCGAACGCATCCGGAAGCTGAACAAATGAAACCCGCTCGGGGCCGCGCATTGCGGCCCGCGCCTGGCACGCGCTCGTACGCGGCCCGCTCGATCTGCGGTGCGGCGACCGGCCTGCCGGTCCTCGCACACGCGGCCGATGCCGTGACCGGCGCGACCGGTGCCGGCGCGCTCGCGCAGGCCGGTCTCGGCCTGTTCGCGATCATCGCGCTGATCCTCGGCCTTGCCTGGCTGGCGCGCCGCGCCGGCCTGGTGCGGCATGTCCAGGGCGGCGTGATGAAAGTCGTCGGCAGCACCAGCCTGGGCGCACGCCAGCGCCTGCTGCTGGTCGAGGTCGGCGATACCTGGCTGGTGCTCGGTGTCAGCGCCGGCGAAATCCGCACCCTGCATACGCTGCCGGCCGGCTCCGCATCGCCCGGCGAGGCGATCGCCCCGATGGCCGGCACGGGCGGCATGCGCGGCACGGGTTCGACGCCGATGTCGCCGCAAGCCCCGTTCGGCGACAAGGCCACCTTCGCGCAGAAGCTGCTGCGCTCGATGCAACAGAACCTGCAACAGACCCTGAAGTCATGAACACCATGTACGCCGCCAGCCGGCGTCGGTCCGGAGCGCCGCTGACGCTGACGCTCGGCCTGCTGCTGGCCGCCGCTCTCGCGCTCGGCACCGATCCCGCGGCCGCGCAGGCGCTGCCGGGCATCGTCAGCCGCCCCGGCCCCGGTGGCAGCCAGACCTGGTCGCTGTCGGTCCAGACGCTGGTCCTGCTGACCTCGCTGTCCTTCCTGCCGGCCGCCCTGCTGATGATGACGGGCTTCACCCGCGTGGTGATCGTGCTCGGCCTGCTGCGCACCGCGCTCGGCACGGCCACGTCGCCGCCGAACCAGGTGCTGATCGGCCTGTCGCTGTTCCTGACCTTCTTCGTGATGTCGCCGGTGCTGGACCGGGTCTACACCGAGGCCTACAAGCCGCTGTCGGAGAACCGCATCAGCCTGGAGCAGGCGGCCGAACGCGCCGCCGCGCCGATGAAGGCCTTCATGCTGAAGCAGACCCGCGAGAAGGACCTCGCGCTGTTCGCGCAGATGGCGAAAACGCCGGAGATGCAGGGCCCCGAAGACGTGCCGCTGCGCGTGCTGGTGCCGGCCTTCGTCACCAGCGAACTGAAGACCGCGTTCCAGATCGGCTTCACGATCTTCATCCCCTTCCTGATCATCGACCTGGTGGTTGCCAGCGTGCTGATGGCGATGGGCATGATGATGGTGCCGCCGGCGACGATCTCGCTGCCGTTCAAGCTGATGCTGTTCGTGCTGGTCGATGGCTGGCAGCTGCTGCTGGGCTCGCTGGCGCAGAGCTTCCTGACCTGACGTGCCACCTTCGATGTACCACGCCGACGCCGCAAGCGCACCGGAGGCCAAATGACGCCGGAAACCGTAATGACCATCGCCACCCAGGCGATGAAGATGACGCTGCTGCTGGCCGGCCCGCTGCTGCTGGTCGCGCTGATCGCGGGCCTGGCGATCAGCCTGTTCCAGGCCGCCACGCAGATCAACGAAATGACACTTTCGTTCATCCCCAAGCTGCTGGCGCTGTTCATCACGCTGGTGCTGGTGGGGCCGTGGATGATCAACACCTTCGTCGACTACATGCGCGAGGTGTTCGAGGGCATTCCGGGGCTGGTGCGCTGAGCCGGCCGTGAGTCGGCCACGTGCGGCACGGATGACGACGCAGCTAGCGACGCGGATAGCGGCGCAGACAACGACAACCACGGCAAGAGGCGAGACGCGATGGTATCAGTGACCACGGCCCAGCTCTACGAATGGATTGCGGCCTTCCTGTGGCCGCTGTTCCGGCTGCTCGCGCTGATCGCCACCGCGCCGCTGTTCAGCGAGGGCACCATACCACGGCAGGCCAAGATCGGCCTGGCCGCGCTGATCGCGATCGCGATCTCGCCGACCATCGAGAACCTGCCGGTGGTGCCGGTCTACTCCTTCGACGGCTTCCTGCTGATCCTGAACGAGATCGGCGTCGGCATCGCGCTCGGCTTCACGATGCGGCTGGTGTTCGCCGCGGTCGAATACGCCGGCGAAATCATCGGCCTGCAGATGGGCCTGTCGTTCGCCTCGTTCTTCGATCCGAGCGCCGGCGGCCAGACCATGGTGCTGGGGCGCTTCCTCGGCATCGTCGCGATGCTGCTGTTCCTGGCGCTGGACGGCCACCTGCTGATGCTGGCCACGCTGGTCGACAGCTTCTCGGCACTGCCGATCGGCGGCACGCCGTTGTCGGCCGATGGCTGGGCGGCCGTCGCACGTGCGGGCGGCACGGTGTTCTCGTCGGGCCTGCTGCTGGCGCTGCCGCTGGTGGCGGCGCTGCTGACGCTGAACCTGCTGCTGGGCATCCTGAACCGCGCTTCGCCGCAGCTGTCGATCTTCGCGGTCGGCTTCCCGGTCACGCTGGCCGGCGGCATGCTGCTGCTGATGGTGGTGATGCCGCAGATGAACGTCTACATGTCGCACCTGATCGAGAGCGGGCTGTCGTCGCTCGAGAGCGTGCTCGGCCAGCTGGCGCGCTGATCGCGAACACCGGCACGGCGCCGGTTACGGGCGCGCACGGCGATGCCATGTCTGCAATGTCTGTGCGAAAACGCGGCACGTGCGCATGATTCCAGCGCGCGCGATATACCACAACGCGGCGATTTGCGGGCGCGCGGCGCTGCGCCGATAATGTCGCCGCCCGGCGCCGGCCAGCATCGGGCCGGGCCATCGGTCCGCTCGCCGCGGCGTACTTGATGCGCGATCGCACCGGGCCGGCCAGCCGCCATCCTCGCCTTCCCCGCCGTACCGTCGATGCATTCAGATCAAGGTCTTCCCCATCCGCAACGCCAGTGGGCGATCCTCACCGTCTTCTGCGGCCTGATCATGGCCGTGCTCGACGGCTCGATCGCCAATATCGCGCTGCCGTCGATCTCCCGCCAGCTCGGCACCGATCCCGGCCATACGATCTGGGTGGTCAACGCCTATCAGCTGACGGTCACCGTCTGCCTGCTGCCGCTGTCCTCGCTCGGCGACATCCTCGGCTACAAGCGCGTCTATCGGATCGGCCTGGCGACCTTCCTGGTCGGCTCGCTGCTGTGCGCGCTGTCGGTCAACCTGCCGATGCTGGTGGCGGCGCGCGTGCTGCAGGGGATCGGCGGCGCCGGCATCATGAGCGTCAACACGGCGCTGGTGCGCTACATCTATCCGCCCACCAAGCTCGGACGCGGCATCGGCCTGAACGCGCTGGTGGTCGGCATCACGACCGGCATCGGCCCGTCGGTCGGCGCGCTGATCCTGTCGTTCGCCAGCTGGCAATGGCTGTTCGCCATCAACGTGCCGGTGGCGGTGATCGCGCTGAGCCTGAGCCGCTGGGCGCTGCCGGACACGCCGCCGCAGCCGCGCGCGTTCGATTACCCGAGCGCGCTGCTGTCGGCGGTGGTGATCGGCCTGTTCGTGCTCGGCGTCGATGGCCTGGGCCATGGCGGGCTGCGCCGGGCGGCAGTCGGCGGACTGATCGCGGCGCTGCTGCTCGGCTGGTGGCTCGCACGGATGGAACGCGGCAAGGCGGCGCCGCTGGTGCCGGTGGACCTGTTCGCCAACCGCGCGTTCACGCTGGCGGTGGGCACGTCGTTCTGCTCGTTCATGACGCAGATGCTGGCCTTCGTCGCGCTGCCCTTCTATTTCGAATACCAGCTCGGGCGATCGCTGCAGGAGACCGGGCTGTTGATCACGCCGTGGCCGCTGATGGTGGCCGTGATGGCGCCGCTGTCAGGGCGGCTTTCGGATCGTTTCCCCGCCAGCGTGCTGGCCGGGCTAGGGCTCGCGCTGTTGTGCACGGGGCTGGTCCTGCTGGCGATGCTCGATCGCGGCAGCAGCAGCATCGACGTGCTGTGGCGCATGGCGATGTGCGGGCTCGGCTTCGGCCTGTTCCAGTCGCCGAACAACCGCGCGATGATCGGCGCGACGCCGCCGCATCGCAGCGGCGGCGCCAGCGGCGCGCAGGCGACCACGCGGCTGCTGGGGCAGACCACGGGCACCGCGGTGGTGGCCCTGCTGTTTGCGCTGGTGGGAACGTCGGCCTCGCGCACCGCGCTGGGCGTGGCGGCCTGCGTGGCGGCGGTTGGCGCGGCGGTCAGCCTGGCGCGCTTGCGCGGCGTGCCGGACCGGCTGGCGGAACGGGGTACTACTGCGCTCGAGGAATAACCGGGGCGGGGCTCCCCTCTCTCGCACGCGGGAGAGGAAAAGGCGGTGGTTTTGCGGGCGCTATTGGCAATAGCGGGCGCTGTTGCCCCCTCCCCCGACCCCTCTCCCGCCAGCGGAAGAGGGGAGAACCGCGTCGCATGACGTAACGCTCGGTGTTGCCGATACCGCCGATTACTGCGGCGTCGTCCCCGAGTCCTTCACCACCTTCGCCCACTTCGCGATCTCGGCCTTCTGGAACGAGGCCAGCGCGTCGGGCGTGCCGAGCACCGGATCGAGGCCGAGGGTCTTCAGCTTGGCCTGCACGTCCGGCAGCGTGAAGATCCGGTTCAGCTCGGTATTGAGCTTGGCCACCACGTCCTTCGGCGTGGTCGCCGGCGCGAAGATCGCGAACCACGAGTCGGCCTGGAAGCCGCTCAACCCCTGCTCGGCCAGCGTCGGAATATCCGGGGCGGAGGCCGAGCGCTTCAGACTGGTCACGCCCAGCGCGCGCAGCTTGCCTTCCTTGATTACCGGCAGCGCCGACGGCAGGTTGTCGAACATCATCGTGATATGGCCGCCCAGCAGGTCGGGGATCGCCATCGCGCGGCCCTTGTAGGGCACGTGCGTGATCTTGACCCCGGCCACCGTATTGAACAGCTCGCCGGCCACGTGGGGCGAGGTGCCGATGCCGGGCGTGCCGAAGGTCAGCGCGCCGGGCTTGGACTTGGCCAGCGCGATCAACTCGGCGGTGGTCTTGGCCGGCACGCCCGGATGGACCACCAGCACATTGGGCGTCGTCGCCAGCAGGATCACCGGCGTGAAGTCCTTGACCATGTCGTACGGCAGCTTGCTGTAGACCGCGCCATTGATCGAATGGGTGCCGACCGTGCCAAGCGCCAGCGTGTAGCCGTCGCCCGGCGCGCGTGCCACCGCTTCCGCGCCGATATTGCCGCCCGCGCCGGGCTTGTTGTCGACCACCACGGGCTGGCCCCACGACGGCGAGATCTTCTCCGACACGATGCGCGCCAGCGTGTCCGGCGCGCCGCCGGTCGGGAAGCCGACCACGATACGAATCGGCCGGCCCGGATAGGTTTCGGCCTGCACCGCCGGCGCGGCGAACGCGGTGGCAAGCACCGTGGCAAGCGCGGACAGCGCGCCGGTGAATGGGGAAATCCGCATGATCTTTGTCTCCTTTGTGTTGGACGCTTGTTCGGTCTCTGTCGTCTCGATTGCGGCCAATCGGGGCCAATCGTTTCAATCGGCCCGTCGCCGCCATGGGTCAATCCATCTCGAACATCGGCGTGCCGGCGGTCATTGCTTGCCGATGCCGCCGAACTCGCTCATCACCTTCTCCTGCAGCCGCCGCATGCCCTTGAGCCAGCGGTCGTAGTCCTGCCCCTTGCGGCGGTAGTACTCGAGCACCTCGGGATGCGGCAGGATCAGGAAGCGTTCGTCGCGGATGCCTTCCAGCGTCACCGCGGCCACGTGCTCGGCCGTGACCGAGCCCTCCTGCAGGAAACCCTTGCGCTCGCCGTTCTCGCCGAACAGCATCTTCGTCTGCACGCCCTGCGGGCAGATGCAGCTGACCTTGATGCCGCGATCGCCGTAGGTGATCTCCAGCCATTCGGCGAAGCCGATCGCCGCGTGCTTGGTCACCGCATACGGCGCCGAGCCGATCTGCGACAGCAGGCCCGCCGCCGACACCGTATTGACGAAATAGCCCTCGCCGCGCTCGAGCATCTGCGGCAGCACGGCATTGGCGGCGTGGATGTGGGCCATCACGTTGATTTCCCAGATGCGCTGCCATTCGTCGGCGGTGGCATCGAGGCCCTTGCGCAGGATGATGCCGGCGTTCGAGCAGAACACGTCGACCTGGCCGAAGCGGCGCGTGGCCTCGTCGGCCAGCGCCTGCACCGCGGCCGCATCGGCGACATCGGTGCGGCAGCCGAAGGTCTGGCACGACGGCGCCAGCTCGGCCGCCTCCGCGGCGACCTGCTGCGCGCCGCGCTCGTCCAGATCGGCGACCGCGATGCCACGCGCGCCCGCCTTGGCGAACGCCAGTACCAGTGCCCGCCCGATGCCGGTGGCGCCGCCCGTGACGACGACGGTCTTGTTGCTGATCTCCATGCCTGTCTCCTTGTGCTGATGATTGTGGTGGTCGAGATGTCGTGGGTATTGGTGATGGTCCCGATGGCCAGGTCCGCTCAGCCGTGGACGCGCCACAGCCTCCCCTGCAGCGCCTCGGCAAGCTGACGCACGCGCGGGCCGAGATTCGCCTCGAGGATTTCCGGCGTCAGCCGCGAGGCCGCGCCGCCGATATTGATCGACAGCACTTCGGTGCCGCCTTCGAGCACCACCGGCGCGGCGGCCCCGCTGACGGTGCGGTCCCATTCGGCATGCGCGACACAGAAGCCGCGCCGCCCGTAGTCGCGCAAGGACCGTTCGAGCTTGCTCCGAATCGTCGGCCAGCGCGTCTGATAGTGGCGCTCCAGATCGCCCAGCACGCTGGCGCGCCGCGCCGCGGGCAAACCCGCGAGCCAGGCGCGGCCGATCGCCGAGGTCGCGATCGGCAGGCGCGAGCCCGGCGTCAGCCGCATCACCAGCGCGCCGCGCGGTTGGCAGACTTCGAGATAGACCATCTCGTGGCGGTCGGGCGTGGCAAGGGCAACGGTGCAGCCGGTGGCGAAGGCCAGCGACTGCATCAGCGGCTGCGCGACCTCGCGAATGCCGGAGGTCGCGAGATACCGGTGACCCAGCACCATCGCGCCCTGGCCCAGGCGGTATTTCTCCAGCGACTCGACATAGACCAGGTAGCCGAGCCGCGTCAGCGTATAGGTCAGCCGCGACACCGTCGGCCGCGGAATGCCGGTACGGCGCGACAGCTCCGCATTGCCGAGATAGTCGTCCTGCGGCCCGAACGCGCGCAGCAGATCGAGACCGCGCGCGAGCGCCGTGACGAAGCTGCGATCCTCGGCCTCCGCGGGATTTCCGGGACCCGCCTCGTCGGCATCGCGCAATGCGCTCGCCGGCACCGTCGAGGGCGGCTCGGCGACAACGGGAATCACGGTGGCGGTGCGCTTCATGATCGGCGGTCCAGGCGGAAATCGGGGCGGAATCGAGGCGGAAATCGAGCGGAACGCCCGGCGCGACAGCGGCGGCAGCGGCCGAAAAGCAGGGAAAACCCGCGCGCATTTGACCGCGCTGCGACAGCGAAAAACCCCTGCGCGGCCGGGCCGGAAACCGCTATTTCGCTGTGCGAAAGACTATTCCGTATTCCTTGACTGTGCCTCAAGCCCTATGCAACAGTCAACGAAAACGAACGATCGTGCGGAGACGCTGCGACACACCTCGCAGCGGTCAGTCACGACACGAATAACCGGTATGAAAGCTGGGCATCTTGCGGCCCGGATCGACCGTTTCAGGAGACCGCCATGCAACCCTTTCCGATGCGCGCCAAGCCGCGCAGTTGACCCCCACATTGGTTGACCGGCAGGCCGCGTCTTTTTTCGCGGCGCTGTCCTGCCACGCGCATCGGTTCGCCGAAGCGCGCCCCCGTTTGCGATTTCGATCTGCATGAGGTGAGTCGGTGTCAATGTTCTTCCAACAGTTTCTGAACGGGCTGACGCTCGGCGGGGTCTACAGCCTCGTCGCGCTCGGCCTGACGCTGGTCTACGGCATCCTGCACGTACCCAACTTCGCGCACGGCGCCTTCTACATGGCCGGCGCCTACGTCTCGTATTACATGATGACGTCGCTGGGCGTGAACTACTGGCTGGCGATGGTCGCCGCGGCGCTGGCCGTGGCGCTGCTTTCGATGCTGGCCGAGCGGCTGGTCTTCCATCCGCTGCGCAACGCGCCCGAGCTGCACGACATGATCGCGGCGATCGGCATCCTGCTGTTCCTGGAAGCGGGCGCACAGGCGCTGTGGGGCGCCGACTTCCATCGCATGCCGACGCCCTACGGCCAGCTGGTCGAGGTGTTCGGCCTGACCGCGCCGCTGCAGCGGCTGCTGATCATCGCCGCCGCCTTCACGCTGATGGTGGTGCTGCATCTGTTCCTGACCCGCACCGTGACCGGCTCGACCATCGTCGCGATGGCGCAGAACCGCGAAGGCGCGGCGCTGGTCGGCATCGACGCGACGCGCGTCACGCTGCTGGTGTTCGCGATCTCCGGCGCGCTGGCCGCGATCGCCGCCACGCTGTATGCGCCGATCAACCTGGTCTATCCGGCGATGGGGCACCTGGTCATCACCAAGGCCTTCGTGATCATCATCCTCGGCGGCATGGGCAGCATCCCCGGCGCGATCCTGGGCGGCCTGATCATCGGCATGGCGGAGAGCTTCGGCGGCTTCTACGTGTCGACCGACTACAAGGACATCATCGCCTTCGTGCTGCTGGTGATCATCCTGTCGATCCGGCCGCAGGGCCTGTTCGCCGGCAAGGCCGCGTGACGGCCGCCGCATCGAAGCGCACAAGGTAGGAGAACTCTCGACATGAACGCATTGCAAGGCAAGACCGGCTGGGCGTTGCTGCTGGCGCTGGCCATCGCGTTTCCGCTGCTGACGACCAACAGCTATTACCTGACGGTGATGACGCTGGCCTTCATCTACGCGATCGCGACGCTGGGCCTGAACCTGATCACCGGCTACACCGGCCAGCTCAATCTCGCGCACGGCGGCTTCATGGCCATCGGCGCCTATACGCTGGGCATCCTGACCGTCGATCACCAGATGCCGTTCTGGGCCGCCTTCGTGCTGTCCGGCGTGGTCTGCATGATCGTCGGCTATGTGGTCGGCGTGGTATCGCTGCGGCTCAAGGGCCATTACTTCTCGATCTTCACGCTGTGCATCGGCTACATCATCTACCTGCTGATCGAGAAGTGGGAAAGCCTGACGCACGGCACGGTCGGCCTGATCGGCATTCCGGTACCGGCCGCGATCGGCCCGGTAACCTTCGACAGCGTGCAGGCGCAGTACTACCTGGTGCTGTTCTTCCTGGTGATCGGCGCCTTCCTGATGCACCGGATCGTCAGCTCGCTGCTGGGCCGCAGCTTCATGGCGGTGCGCAACAGCGACGCGCTGGCCGAGGCGCTGGGCATCGACCTGATGCGCACCAAGGTGCTGTCCTTCGTGCTGTCGGTCGCCTATGCGGGCTTCGCCGGCGCGCTGTATGCGGGCCACGTGCGCTTCCTCGGTCCGGACATCGCGCGAACCGACCTGACCTTCGACATGGTGATGGCGATGCTGGTCGGCGGCATCGGCACCCTGCTCGGGCCGCTGCTGGGCGCGCTGCTGGTGCCCTGGGTCACGCAGACGCTGCAGTTCCTGCAGGACTACCGCATGCTGGTGTTCGGCCCGGTGCTGATCCTGCTGATCATCT
>NZ_JCBAJO010000179.1:0-9452 GCF_059772245.1 Cupriavidus sp. R6-3 | reverse complement strand
TGGCCACGGCGCCCAGCACCAGCAGCGCGATCGACAGCGCGGGCCGGGCGCGCAGCACCCAGGCGGTGGTCGGCAGCGAGATCCACATCGTCGCGATCGCCACGATCTTGGCGCGCAGCGGGATGCTGCGATGGCGCTGCCAGTCGTGCACGATCGGGCCGAGCCGGGGATGGCGCATCAGCGAGTCATGGAAGCGTTCGGAGCCGCGCGCGAAGCAGGCCGCCGCGAGCAGCACGAAGGGCGTGGCCGGCAGCACCGGCAGGAAGACGCCGAGCACCGCCAGCACCATGCAGACGATGCCGAGCGTGGCCCAGGCCGCGCGCACCAGGCGTTCGCGGCGGCTGCGCCGGACCTCGGCAATGACGACAGGGGGCTTATCCAGCGGGGAATCTCCAGCGGTCTGCAGCGGCGACCGCGGCGGCTATGGCAGCGGCTACGGCGGCTGCTGCGGCTGCGGTCAGTTGACGGCGCACAGGCGCGCCTTGGCCGCATCGTACTCGGCCTTCATGCGCGCGACAATCTCGCCGGCCGACTGGATCGCGTCGATCTGCCCGACGCCCTGGCCCGCGCCCCAGATGTCCTTCCACGCCTTGGCCTTGGAGCTGCCGCTGGAGAAATCCATCTTGCTCTTGTCGGCCTGCGGCAGGTTCTCCGGATCGAGCCCCGAATTGAGGATGCTCTCGCGGATGTAGTTGCCGTGCACGCCGGTGAACAGGTTGGTGTAGACGATGTCGGCGGCCGCCGCATCGGTGATCGAGCGCTTGTAGGCTTCGCTGGCATGCGCTTCCTGGGAGGCGATGAAGCGCGTGCCGACATAGGCGAAATCCGCGCCCATCGCCTGCGCCGCCAGCACGGCGTCACCGGTGGCGATCGAGCCCGACAGCGCGATCGGGCCATCGAAGATGCGGCGCACCTCGCCGACCAGCGCGAACGGCGACAGCGTGCCGGCATGGCCGCCGGCGCCCGCGGCGACCAGGATCAGGCCGTCGACGCCGGCCTCGAGGGCCTTCTCGGCATGGCGCAGGTTGATCACATCGTGCAGCACGATGCCGCCGTAGCTGTGCACCGCGTCGATCATCTCCTTGACCGGCGCGCGCAGCGAGGTGATGAAGATCGGCACCTTGTGCTCGACGCAGACGCGCACGTCCTGCTCCAGCCGCGCGTTCGACGCGTGCACGATCTGGTTGACCGCGATCGGGCCAATCGTGGCATCGGGATTGGCGGCGCGGAAGGCCGCCAGCTCCTGCTGCATCTGCGTCAGCCATTCGTCGAGCAGTTCGGCGGGGCGCGCGTTCAGCGCCGGAAACGAACCGACGATGCCGGCCTTGCATTGCGCCAGCACCAGTTCCGGATAGCTGACGATGAACATCGGCGACGCGATCACGGGCAGCGTCAGCTTCTGCAGGGCGGCGGGGATATGTTTGGCGGCGGGCATGGTGTCTCCTTGACCCACGGCAAGCGTGGCGCTGCGTGGCATCGATGTTCTGAACGATCGTTCGATTATAGGGACTTCCCTTGTTGGGGCGTTATCGCGGCATTAGAAGCGCGGGTCTAGCCGAAGTGCAATTCCGATCCAGCCCCACCAATCTAGCGCGAATCCGGCCCTGCCCCGCGGTCGGCGCCCTTGCGGAACACGCGAGGCAAAAAAAAGCCCCGCGTCCGGGGCGGGGCAATTACCACGAAGACTGATACATCGACGGCGGGCACCTGCCAATGCCGAAGCCGTCAACGGCATGGTAGAGGGGCAATATGACGATCCGGGGACGAGGCGGTGACGTCTCGATGAAGCGGCCGGCGGCGCGCGCAACGCGGCGCGCTCCTATGCGCTGGTACGCGGTCCCATGCGTTCCTGCACGGCTCCTGCGCGGCGCATGCGTGCCCATGCGTGCCCATGCGCGCCCATTGCGTCCGTCGGTGCTTACACACGCTGCAGCAGCAGCCCCTTCAGATATTCGCCCTCGGGGAAGGCCGCCAGCATCGGATGGTCGGTGCCGGCCGACAGCCGCCGCAGGATGCGCGCATCGACGCGGGCGTCGGTGGCCGCGCCGGCCACGATCTTGTGGAACAGCTCCATGCCGATCGCGCCCGAGCACGAGTAGGTGAACAGCAGCCCGCCCGGGCGCAGCAGCTGCATGCCGACCAGGTTGATTTCCTTGTAGGCGCGCGCGGCGCGGTCGATATGCTGGGCCGACGGCGCGAACTTCGGCGGGTCCAGCACGATCAGGTCGAACTGCCGGCCCTCGGCGCGGAACTGGCGCAGCGACTTGAACACGTCCGCGTCGAGCCAGGTCGCACGTCCCGCATCGAAGCCGTTCAGCGCGACATTGCCCTCGGCAATCTTCAGCGCCTCGCCCGACGAGTCGATCGACACCACCGAGGCCGCGCCGCCGCGCAGCGCCGCCAGCGAAAAGCCGCCGGTATAGCAGAAGCAGTTCAGCACCTCGCGCCCTTCGGCGAGATCGCCGACCAGCTTGCGGTTGTCGCGCTGGTCGACATAGAAGCCGGTCTTGTGGCCGTTGCGCACGTCGACGTAGTAGCGCACGCCGTGTTCGGTGACCGACAGCTCGGGGTCGGGCTCGGCGCCGGCCAGCACGCCGGTCACCAGCGCCAGCCCCTCGCGCTCGCGCACCGCGGCGTCGGAGCGCTCGTAGACGTTGGGGCAGCCGGTCTCCCGGATCAGCGCCTGCACGATCGCGTCCTTCCACTGCTCGACGCCGGCGGCGTTGAACTGGCAGACCAGCTGCGCGTGCTCGGCGCCGCGGCCGGCGCCGTAGTAATCGACCACCAGCCCGGGCAGCCGGTCGGCCTCGCCGAACACCAGCCGCACCGCGTCGCTGTCGCTGACCCATTGGCGGCGATGCGCCACCGCGGTGGCGACGCGGCGCTTGATCAGCGCATGGTCGACCGGCTCGTTCTCGTCGAAGGTCCACACGCGCGCGCGGATCTGCGAGTGCGGGCTGTAGGCCGCCTTGGCGAGGAAGCGGCCGTCGGCGGCGCGCACCGTGATGGTGGCGCCGGGCTCGGCACGGCCCTCGACGCGGTCGATGCCGGTCGCATAGATCCAGGGATGGCGGCGCAGCAGGGACTTTTCCTTGCCGGGCTTCAGGGTCAGGGTATTCATGATTCAGGGAAGGGAGGCCGCGCAGCGGCGGCCTTCTGGTTCACCGCGCGGTTCGCTTTCCTCTCCGGCCTGCGGGACAGGGCCTGGAGGGAACGGTAAAGCGGCACGGTAAGAGCGGCGCGGTGGAAAAGGACAGGCACCGCCGGCCGAAGCGGGCGCCATCGTCGCGTTACAGCACCACCTTGACCATCGGATGCGCGGTCAGCGCGCGATACAGGTCGTCCAGCTGCTCGCGGCTGGTGACCCAGACCGTCACGGTCAGGCCCAGGTAGTTGCCGTTGCGCGAGGGGCGCATCTCCATCTTGCCGGCATGAAAGCCGGGGTCGAATTCCTGCACCAGCGTGACGATGGCCTCGGCAAAGCCGTCCTGCATCGCGCCCATCACCTTGATGGGGAAATCGCTCGGGTATTCGATCAGCGAAGGCTGGTCGCGCCCGTTGTCGGTGTTGTCGGCGCTCATGGCGGCGGCCTCCTTGTTGCGTGTTACTTGCGCTTGAACCACAGGCGGATGGTGTCCCAGATGCGGCCGAAGAAGCCGGCTTCCTGCACCTCCTCCAGCGCGACCACCGGGAACTCGGCCACCTTGGTGGTGCCGTCCATCAGCTTGACGGTGCCGACCTGCTGGCCGGCCGTGATCGGCGCCACCAGCAGCTCCTGGCGCTCCAGCACCGGCTTCAGACGGCCCGCGGTGCCCTTGGGCACGGTCACGTAGGTCTCGTCGCGGACGCCGATCTTGATGGTGTCGTTGCTGCCCTTGTAGATGTCCGGCGTGGCCAGCACCTGGCCCTTGTCGTAGAGGCGCAGCGTGTCGAAGAACTGGAAGCCGTAGTTCAGCACCTTCAGGCTTTCCTGCGTGCGGACCTGTTCGCTGGTGGTGCCGATCACGATCGAGATCAGGCGGCGCGAGCCGTTCGGCACGTTGGCCAGCGGGCGCTTGGCCGAGGAGATCAGGCAGTAGCCCGCCGACCGGGTGTGGCCGGTCTTGACGCCGTCCACGGTCGAATCGATGTACAGCAGGCGGTTGCGGTTGGGCTGCTTGATCTTGTTATAGGTGAACTCCTTTTGCGAGTACATGCCGTAGTACTCGGGGAAGTCCTGGATCAGGCGCGTGGTCAGGATCGCCAGGTCCGCCGCGGTGGTGTAGTGGTTCGGGTCGGGAATGCCGTCGGTATTCGTGAAGTGCGTGCTCTTCATGCCCATGCGCTGGGCCTCGCGGTTCATCATCGCGACGAAGCCTTCCTCCGAGCCGCCGACCGCCTCGGCCAGCGCCAGCGCGGCATCGTTGCCCGACTGCACGATCAGGCCCATCAGCAGGTCCTGCACCGTGACCGGCTTGTTCGGCTCGATGAACATGCGCGACTCGTCGCTCTTGACCTTCAGCACCAGATTGGTCGGCACCACGGCCTGGTCCAGCGTCAGGCGCTTTTCCTTCAGCGCCTGGAAGGCCAGGTAGGCGGTCATGATCTTGGTCAGCGAAGCCGGCTCGATGCGGGCATCGGCATTCTGCGAGCCGAGCGCCTGGCCGCTGGTGACGTCGTAGAGCATCCACGCCTTGGCCGCCACCTGCGGCATCGGCACGGCCTGCGCGCGCACCGTCAGCGGTGCGCTGGCGAGCGCGAGCACGGCGGCGCTGGCCAGCAGGGTGTGGGCGATGCGGTGGGAGAACAGCGGCGAAGCTTGATTGGACATGTTTTCAGGTTCCGACAAGAGAGAAAGGGCAGCGTCGCGCCGCCACGCGGGCGTGGCGGCAGGGCAAGGAACGGCGGCCACGGATTGCCATGGCCGCCCGCTCAATGCCCGGGCTCAGCGCTGCCACGCATTGACGACGAGCTGCTTGATCAGATGCAGCTTGCGATGGAAGAAATGGTCGGCGCCGGGAATCACCGTGACCGGCAGTTCCTGCGGCCGCGCCCAGTCGAGCACGCTGGCGAGCGGCACGGTCTCGTCCTGCTCGCCGTGAATCACGATGGTATCGGCCGGCACCGGCGCGACCTGCCAGCGCGAGGCCGCGGTGCCGACCATCGCCAGCCGCTCGGCGGGCGTGCCGGCCTCGGCCAGGCGCCGCGCCACATGGCTGACGACGAAGCTGCCGAACGAGAAGCCGGCCAGCGCCAGCGGCAGCGTTGCCGCGTCGGCGGACCAGTCGCGCTGCTGGCGCATCCAGTCGATCACCGCCAGCAGATCGTCCTGCTCGCCCTGGCCGTTGTCATGCTCGCCGGCGGTGCCGCCGACCCCGCGGAAGTTCGGCCGCACGGTGGCGTAGCCCAGCTGCACGAAGGCGCGCGCCAGCGTCTGCGCGACCTTGTTGTCCTTGGTGCCGCCGAACAGCGGATGCGGATGGCCGACCAGCGCGAGGCCGCGCACCGGGGCGGCCTGCGGCAGGTCGACCGAGACGTCGATCGCGCCGGCGGGACCGGCAACGGTGAGTACCTGGGTATGCGCGTTCATGGCAGGAAGGGCGGAAATCCGGGGTCGAAACGAAAGTGGGCGTGGGCGGCGGATGGATGCGGATGCGCCTGCGCGCGCGGCGCTCAGCGATCCACCATCAGGCGTTCGACCGGCTTGCCGTGGATCAGATGGCTGTCGATGATCTCGTCGATGTCCTGCTCGTCGACGAATGTGTACCAAACGGCCTCCGGGTAGACCACCAGTACCGGACCGAGTTCACAGCGGTTCAGGCAGCCCGCCTTGTTGATCCGCACCCGTCCCTCGCCGCCGGCGATGCCCAGCTCCTTGCAACGCTTCTTGGCGTATTCCTGCATCGCCTTCGCGTTGTGGTTGGCGCAGCAGTTTTCGCCCGGCTCGCGCTGATTCAGGCAGAAGAAGACGTGGTGCTGGTAGTAGCTGCTCATGCGTGGGAGGGCGCGGCGCGCTCGGCTGGGCCGCGCGCGCGGCTTGGCGCCGGTCGGAACGGTGGGAAGCTCGGAATTATACGGCGAGCCGGGGGCCGTTTCGACCGCACGGCGGCGTCTGCAGCGCCACGCCGCGGTGGGTGTTAGCTATGGCGCACAGGAGGCGCTGGTTTGAGGCCCTCGTCGCGAGCGCAGCATAACGGGCACGGCGGCTACGGCCTACGGCCCCTATGGTTGCTGCGGACGCCATGGCGGCTACGTCGCCTATGGCAACTACGGCCGGCGCGGCAACTACGGCTGCTACGGTCCTACGACCACTACGCCCGGCTCACCGCCACATATTGCGCATCCGCGCGGCCAGGTCCACCGCCGGCAGCGACGCGCGCTGCGGCGCCGCGTCGACCGGCGGAGGCGGCGGCCACGCGCGGCTGTGGAAATGCGGCATCACGCGATTGGGCAGGAAGCGCGTGCGCGACGCGTACACGTGGCGGTCGCCCATGCCGGGCTGCTGATGCACGTAGAAGCGCTGCGGCACGACGATGTCGAGATGGTCGCGTGCGCGCGTCATCGCGACATAGAGCAGCCGGCGCTCCTCCTCGATCTCCTCGGTGGTGCCGGTGGCCAGGTCGGACGGCAGGCAGCCGTCCACGGCGTTCAGCACGTAGACCGCCTTCCATTCCTGGCCCTTGGCCGAATGGATGGTCGACAGGATCAGGTAGTCCTCGTCGCGCAGCGGCACGCCCGATTCGTCGCTGGAAGCGTCGGGCGGGTCCAGCGTCAGCTCGGTCAGGAAGCGCTCGCGCGAGCCGTAGGTCGCGGCGATGCGCGCCAGCTGCTGCAGGTCGGCGGCGCGCGCGGCGGCATCGTCGTGCAGGCGTTCCAGATGCGGCTCGTACCAGCGCAGCACGCGCTCGAAGTCAACCGGCCATGCCGCCGCGGGCGCCATCGCCTCGCGCGCCAGCGCGACCAGTTCCGCCCATGCCTCGGCCGCGGCCGGCGGCGCCTCGAACGATTCGAGCGCGAACAGCGGATCGCTGGCGAGTTCCAGGCCGTCGAGCACGCGCGCGGCGGTCTTGGGCCCGACGCCCGGCATCAGCTGCAGCGTGCGGAAGCCCGCCATGCGGTCGCGCGGATTCTCCAGCCAGCGCAGCGCCGCCAGCATGTCCTTGACGTGGGTCGACTCGAGGAATTTGAGCCCGCCGAACTTGACGAAGGGGATGTTGCGGCGGACCAGTTCCAGTTCGAGCTGCGCGCTGTGGTCGGCGGCGCGGAACAGCACCGCTTGCGCCATCAGCGCCAGCCCTTCCTCGCGCCGCGCGAGGATGCGCTCGACCACGAAGCGCGCCTGCTCGGTCTCGTCTCCCACCACCACCACGCCGGGCTTCTCGGCACTGGCGCGGTCGGACCACAGGTCCTTGGTGAAGCGCTCGGCCGCCAGCCCGATCACCGCGTTGGCGGCGGCCAGGATCGGCTGCGTCGAGCGATAGTTGCGCGACAGCGTGACCTGTCCCGCCGGCGGCGAGAAGCGGTGCGGGAAGTCGAGGATGTTGCGCACGGTGGCGCCACGGAACGCGTAGATCGACTGCGCGTCGTCGCCGACCACGGTCAGGCCGCGGCCGTCGGGCTTGAGCGACAGCAGGACCGCGGCCTGCAGCGCATTGGTGTCCTGGTATTCGTCGACCAGCACATGGTCGAAGCGCTCGCCCATGTCGCGCGCCAGCGCCGGCTCGGCCAGCGCCTGCGCCCAGTACAGCAGCAGGTCGTCGTAGTCGAGCACCTGCTGCTTCTGCTTGGCCTCGACATAGCCGGCAAACAGCGCCCGCAGCGCGTCCACCCACATCGCGTAGCGCGGAAACTGGCGCTGCAGCACCTCTTCGAGCGGCAACTGGGTGTTGACCACGCGCGAATAGATCGCCAGGCACGTTTCCTTGCGCGGGAAGCGCGCGTTCTGCGCCGACAGGCCGAGGTCGTTCCGCACCACGTTCATCAGGTCGGCCGAATCGCCGCGGTCGCTGATGGTGAAGGAGGGCGACAGGCCCAGCGTCTCCGCGTATTCGCGCAACAGGCGCGCGCCGATCGCGTGGAAGGTGCCGGCCCATTGCAGCGCGGCGCGGCCGGGATTGGCCGACGAGGTGGTGCCGTTGCGGGCCGCGAAGGCCTGGTCGACGATGCGCTCGACGCGCCGGCCCATCTCGACCGCGGCGCGCCGCGAGAACGTCAGCAGCAGGATGCGGCGCGGATCGGCGCCGCCCAGCAGCAGATGCGCGACGCGGTGCGCCAGCGTATTGGTCTTGCCCGAGCCGGCGCCGGCGATGATCAGCAGCGGCCGGTCGGTGGCGTGCTCGACCGCTTCACGCTGCTCCGGGTTCAGTGCGGCGAGATAGTCGACCGGAGCGGCCGGGTCGGCCGGAACGCTCGGAGCGATCGGATCGGACAGTGCTGCGGCGGGAGCGAGGGCGAGATCGGCGGACACAGGGGCGGGCGAGGGCGAAAACCGGAAATGTTCGCCGCAGACTGTATATCCATACAGATGTGTTGGGCAAGCGGGCGATGGCTGAAGGGACTTGAAGGGCGCTTTTGGTGGAGCTTGCGCCGGGAATGCCCTCTCCCCGATCCTCTTCCGCCCGCGGGAGAGGGCGAACCCAATCGCCGTTGGGACGCTGCGGGTTTGCGCCCCTCTCCCCCTTGGGAGGGGCTGGGCGAGAGGGCAGCCCCTCCCCCGTCAGCGCATCAGACCGCCTTGGCCAGCGCCTCGTCCAGCAGCCGGTGCAGACTGTCCCATTCCGGCTCGCCGACGTAGCGCTTCAGGATGCGGCCGTCCTTGTCCACCACGAAGGTGGTCGGCGTCAGTTGCACGTCGCCGAAGGCCTTGGCCGCCGAGCCGTCCGAATCGAGCGCGACCTTGAACGGCAGCTTGCGCGTCTCGGTGAAATTGGTCACGTACATCGGCGGGTCGTAGCTCATCGCCACCGCGACGAACTCCAGGCCCTTGTCCTTGAACTGCTGGTAGGTGCGCACCATGTCCGGCATCTCCTTGACGCAGGTGGTGCAGCTGGTGGCCCAGAAATTGACCATATAGACCTTGCCCTGCAGCTGCGCGGTGCTGACGCGCTCGCCGGACAGCAGCACGAAGGTCGCCTGCGGCGCATGCTGGGCCGGCGTCAGCGCCCGGTAGCCAAACCAGCCGAGCAGGACCAGCACCAGCAGGCCCACGATCAGCGGCCAGCGCTTGCGGGGGGAGGCGGGACGTTCCGGTTGGGAGGCGGACGAAGTCATGATGGGCCGACCGAAGGAGGGGAAAACGCCATTCTAGCGCCGAGGTGGCCGATGGCGCCGATCCCGAGCTCCAGCCCGAACTCGAGGCTGAGCGCGCGCCCGAACCCGAACCCCAGCCCGAGCCCCAGCCCGAGCCCCAGCCCCAGCCCCAGCCCCAGCCGAGCCGAGCCGAGCCGAGCCGAGCCGAGCCGAGCCGAGCCCGA
>NZ_JCBAJO010000178.1:0-9452 GCF_059772245.1 Cupriavidus sp. R6-3 | reverse complement strand
GCGGGGGCGTCCGGCAATCGCGTGTATCGCGACGCCACCCGGCAGATCGAACGCGCCGTGCGCTGCGGCGCCAGCCTGGCCACGGCGATGCGCGCCAGCGCCGTGTTCGACCCGATGGCGCTGCAGATGACGCGCATCGGCGAGGAATCCGGTGCGCTCGACACGATGCTGCTGCACGTCGCGCAATGCTGCGAGCGCGAGGTCGACGAGGGCGTCGCCGCGGTGGCCGGGATGGTCGAGCCGCTGATCGTCGTGGTGCTGGGCGTGCTGATCGGCGGGCTGGTGATCGCGATGTATCTGCCGATCTTCAAGCTGGCGCAGGTGGTCTGAGATGCAAGGCTTCCTGTCGAACTGGAACGCGGCCATGCCGGCCGGCACCTGGACCATCGCCGCGCTGGCCGCGCTGCCGCCGTGGTTCCTGCTGGGCGCGGCGGCGCTGCTGGGGCTGGTGGTCGGCAGCTTCCTGAACGTGGTCGTGCATCGGCTGCCGCGCATGATGGAGCGCGACGAGGCCAATTATCTGGCCGCGCTGCGCCAGGAGCCCGCGCCCTACCCCGAACGCTACGACCTCGTGGTGCCGCGCTCGTCGTGCCCGCACTGCGGCCATGCGATCGCCCCGTGGGAGAACATCCCGGTGCTCGGCTATCTGGTGCTGCGCGGCCGCTGCTCGGCCTGCCGGAAGCCGATCGGCCTGCGCTATCCCGCCGTCGAGCTGGCCAGCGCGGCGCTGTGCGCGCTGGCCGCCTGGCATTTCGGGCCGACCTGGCAGGCCCTGGCCGCGATGGTGCTGATCTGGTCGCTGCTGTCGCTGGCGCTGATCGATGCCGACACGCAACTGCTGCCTGACCAGATCACGCAGCCGCTGTTGTGGCTTGGCCTGCTGCTGAACCTGATGGGCGTGTTCGCGCCGATCGCCGATGCGGTGATCGGCGCGGCCGCCGGCTACCTGCTGCTGTGGACTACCTACTGGCTGTTCAAGCTGCTGCGCGGCAAGGAGGGCATGGGCTATGGCGACTTCAAGCTGATGGCAGCGCTGGGCGCCTGGTTCGGCTGGCAGGCGCTGCCCGCGCTGGTGCTGGTATCGTCGGTGGTCGGGCTGGTGTACGGTCTTGCCAAGATCGCGCTGCGCCGCCACGATCGCGATACGCCGTTTCCGTTCGGCCCGTTCATTGCCGGCGCCGGACTGCTGGTGCTGTTCGCCGGCGCCGACTGGGTGCTGCCGGCATTGGCGCCGGGCGCCGCCATCGAAGCGGGCGCGATGGTGAATCACTGACCCGTGCCGACAACGCCCCTGTCGAACGCCGCAACAACGCACCACCAGCGCACCACCAGCGCACCGATAGCGCCCCGACAATGCCCCAACAACGCCCCATTCACCCTGGAGACATATGCTGGAAATCGGATTGACCGGGGGCATCGGCTCCGGCAAGAGCCGCGTCGCCGATCTGTTTGCCGAGCGCGGCGCCGCGCTGATCGATACCGATCTGATCGCGCACGAGATCACCGCGCCCGGCGGCGCGGCGATTCCCGCGCTGGTCGAGGCTTTCGGCCCCACGTGTCTGCGCGCCGACGGCGCGATGGACCGCGACGCGATGCGCGCGCTCGTGTTCTCCGATCCAACCGCGAAGGCCCGGCTCGAAGCGATCACGCATCCGCTGATCCGCGAGGTCACCGAGCAGCGCGCGGCCCGGATCCGCGCCGGCGGCGCCCATCCCTATCTGATCCACGTGGTACCGCTGCTGGTCGAATCGGGCCGCTGGCGCGAGCGCGTCGATCGCGTGCTGGTGGTCGACTGCAGCGAAGCGACGCAGATCACCCGCGTGATGGCGCGCAACGGCTTCTCGCGCGAGCAGGTCGAGGCCATCATGGCCAGGCAGGCCACGCGCGCGCAGCGGCTGGCGGTCGCCGACGATGTGATCGACAACGATGGACCGGTCGAGGCGCTGCCGCCGCAGGTCGAGACGCTCGATCGCCGCTATCGCGCGATGCAGCCCGCGTCGCGCACGCCCGCCACGCGCTGAGCATCGCTGACACGCTCGCTTCGCCAAACGCTTCGCATCAGGCGCCGCCGAGGGCACCATCGGCGGCGTTTCATTGTCCTTGCGCGCTGTCTCGCATAGAATGCGTTGGAATATGCTGCCAAGTGCATGCATACGGCCGCATGCGAGCTTCGCATGCATTCTGTACCGATCGCCTCGCGCGCCCGCCTGAGCCGATTCGTCTGTCGAATCCAGCACCGGGCCGGCAAGCTGGCCGACGCCGCGCTGCACGGACTTCCCCTTGATTCTGTACGAATATCCTTTCAACGAACGCATCAGGACACTCCTGCGTCTGGAGGACCTGTTCGATCGGCTGGATTACTTTCTCGGACAGGAACATGCGCTGCAGCATCATGTCGCGCTGACCACGCTGTTCGAGATCATCGACGTCGCTGGCCGCGCCGACCTGAAAACCGATCTGATCAAGGAACTCGATCGCCAGCGGCAGGCGCTCAGCGCGCTGCGCTCCAGTCCGCAGATCGACCAGCAGGCGCTGGACGCGGTGATCGGCGAACTCGAGCAGGCCATCGCGCAGTTGAACCAGACCGTCGGCAAGGCGGGCCAGCTGCTGACCGACAACGAGTGGCTGACCAGCATCCGCAGCCGCGCGATCATTCCCGGCGGCACCTGCGAGTTCGATTTGCCCTCGTACTATGCCTGGCAGCACCGGCCGGCCGAGGAACGGCGCGCCGACATCCTGAAGTGGGTACGGCCGCTGATTCCGCTGCGCGTGGGCACCGACGCCGTGCTGCGGCTGCTGCGCGAGTCGGGACAGAGCGGCAAGGTCATCGCCACCGGCGGCAGCTATCAGCAGATGCTGTCCGGCCGCAGCTACCAGCTGATGCAGGTGCTGCTCGACGATTCGCTGCTGGCCTTCATCCCCGAGATGAGCGCCAACAAGTACATGCTGTGGGTGCGCTTCACCCAGCAGGACGGCGACATGCGACCGCGCTCGGTCGACGCCGACATCCCCTTCCTGCTCAAACTCTGCAATTTCTGATTTGCCATGCCATCCGTAGTCAAATGCCCGACCTGTGGCAAGGACGTGGTCTGGGCGCCGGAAAACAAGTTCCGCCCCTTCTGCTCCGAACGTTGCAAGCAGATCGACCTGGGCGCCTGGGCCGCCGAGAAATACGTGATCGAGGGCAAGCCGGCCAATCCGGCCGAGGACCAGCAGGACCGGGACGACGACTGAGCGACGACTGAGCGACGACTGAGCGACGGCTGAATATCGACTGAATGACGGGTGAGCGATGGATGGGTGACGGCGAAAAAAAGCTGAGCGCCCACGCTCAGCCCGGCGCTCGGTTCTCAGCCCGCCACTCAGCCCTCAGCCCGCTTCGCAGCCCTCAGGCCGCCTCCTCCCCCAACCACTCGACCACCGGAATCGTCGCCGGCAGCAAGGGGCCGACGGTGACGGGCACCTGCTCCCACGAGAACGCCTGGCCTTCGCGCCCGACCGGCTCGCCGGCCCAGCCGGTGACCTTGCAGAAGTGCAGCCGCACATAGGCGTGCGGGTAATCGTGCTCGAGCACGTGCCAGCGCGTCGAGGCCGTGATGTCCAGCCCCAATTCCTCGTGCAGCTCGCGCGCCAGCGCCGCTTCGACCGACTCGCCCGCTTCGAGCTTGCCGCCCGGAAATTCCCAGTAGCCCTCGTAAGGCTTGCCGGCCGGCCTTTGCGCCAGCAGGAAGCGGCCATCCGGGCGTACCAGCACGCCGACCGCGACCTCGGTGACCTTGCGCGCGCCGCTCATGCCGGCTCGCCCTGATGGGTACCGTAAGGCCTGCCGTGCTTGCCGCCCCAGTCGCGCGCGAACTGCCACGCGACGCGGCCCGAGCGCGAGCCGCGCTCCAGGGCCCAGACCAGCGCATCGCCACGCGCCGCGGCGATATCGTCGTCGCTGCAGCCGAACTGGCGCAGCCAGTGCGCGACGATGTTCAGGTATTCGTCCTGCTTCGGCGGATAGAACGACAGCCACAGCCCAAAGCGCTCGGACAGCGAGATCTTTTCCTCGACCACCTCGCCCGGATGAATCTCGCCATCGTCGGTGTGCCGGTAGCCCTCGTTGTCCTTCATGTATTCGGGCAGCAGATGGCGGCGGTTCGAGGTCGCGTAGACCAGCACGTTGTCCGACTGCGCGGCCACCGAGCCGTCGAGCGCCGACTTCAGCGACTTGTAGCCCGATTCGCCGTCCTCGAACGACAGGTCGTCGCAGAAGATCACGAAGCGTTCCGGCCGCTGCGTCAGCTGCTCGACGATGTCGCCCAGGTCGCCGAGATCGGCCTTGTCGACTTCCACCAGGCGCAGCCCCTCATTCACGAAGGCGTTCAGGCAGGCCTTGATCAGCGACGACTTGCCGGTGCCGCGCGCGCCGGTCAGCAGCACGTTGTTGGCCGGCAGCTTGTGCACGAACTGGCGCGTATTGGCGACGATGGCGTCCTTCTGGCGCTCGATGTTCTTCAGGTCGTCCAGATGGATCGGCGGCAGCTGCCGGATCGCCTGCAGATAGCCGATATTGCCGAACAGGCTCTGCCGCTTGCGCCAGCGGAAGGCGACGGCCTGCTGCCAGTCCGCCTCGGTCAGCTGCGGTGGCAGCCACTGTTCGAGCCGGGCGAGAAATTGGTCGAGACGGGAGGCGAGATCGGACATGGCGGCAATCCGGAGAGGCGGGGGGATGGGAGAAGCGGAACGGCCGGGATGGCGGGGCGATGCGTGATTGCGATAGCGATAGCGATGGCGATCTCGCCAAAGGACTCCGCCGCCATCGTTCGAACGATGCCTCGCCAGGCGGCAAGGCATCGCCTTACAACGATCAGGAACGATAGTCCGCGTTGATCGATACGTAGTCGTGCGACAGGTCGCAGGTCCAGACCGTGGCCGTGGCATTGCCGCGGCCGAGCGCGATGCGCACCGTGATCTCGGCCTGCTTCATCACGCGCTGGCCGTCTTCCTCGCGGTAGTCGGGGTGGCGGCCGCCGTCCCTGGCGACCCAGACATCGTCGAGCCACAGGTTGACGCCGCCGACATCGAGGTCGTCGACGCCGGCGTAGCCGACCGCGGCCAGGATCCGGCCCAGATTGGGATCCGAGGCGTAGAACGCGGTCTTGACCAGCGGCGAGTGGGCGACCGCATAGGCGATCTGCCGGCACTCGGCGACATCGCGTCCGCCCTCGACCTGGATCGTCATCAGCTTGGTGGCGCCTTCGCCGTCGCGCACGATCATCTGCGCGAGCTCCTGCGCCAGCGACGTCACCGCATCGCGCAGCGCCGTGAACTCCGCGCCGTCGGCGCGTTCGATCGCGGGCGCGCCGGCGCGGCCGGTGGCGATCAGGACGAACGAATCGTTGGTCGAGGTATCGCCGTCGATCGTGATGCTGTTGAACGAGTGATCGGCCGCGTGCGACACCAGCGCCTGCAGCACCGGCTGCGCCACGGTCGCATCGGTGGCGATGAAGCCCAGCATCGTCGCCATATTCGGACGGATCATGCCGGCGCCCTTGCTGATGCCGGTCAGCGTGACGGTCTTGCCGCCGATCTGGACCGTGCGCGACGCGGCCTTCGGCTGCGTGTCGGTGGTCATGATCGATTCGGCCGCCGCCAGCCAGTTGTCCTCGCGCGCGTTGGCGATCGCCTTGGGCACGCCGGCCAGCAGCCGGTCCATCGGCAACGGTTCGAGAATCACGCCGGTCGAGAACGGCAGCACCTGGTCGGCGCCGATGCCCAGCGCGCCGGCGACCGCGTCGCAGGTCGCGCGTGCGTTGGCCAGGCCCGGTTCGCCGGTGCCGGCATTGGCGTTGCCGGTGTTGATCACCAGCGCGCGGATGCCGCGGCCGGCCGCCAGATGCTCGCGGCAGACCTGCACCGGCGCGGCGCAGAAGCGGTTGCGCGTGAAGACGCCCGCGACGGTGCTGCCTTCGGCCAGGCGCACCACCAGCACGTCCTTGCGATTGGCCTTGCGGATGCCCGCTTCAGCCCAGCCAAGCTCGACGCCGGCGACCGGTTTCAGATTCTCTGCCTGCGGCAGCGGCAAGTTGACGGCCATGTTCGATTCCTTGCTTCGATGCGATACCCAGTGTCCGCCGGCGGGCTCAGCTCAGCCGGCCGTGGCACTGCTTGAACTTCTTGCCCGAGCCGCACGGGCAGGGGTCGTTGCGGCCGACGCGGGGCATGGTGGCCACTTCGCTGTCGTCGCGGGCGCCGCGTGCCGCCGCCGCGATCGCGCGCTCGCCGGTGTCGGGGCCGGCGCCGCCGAATTCGTCATGCTGGTATCGCACATTGCCCACGTGCGACAGGTCGTCCTCGATCTGCTCCGAGGCCTGCTCGAGCTCTTCCGGCGACTGGATCTGGACGTTGAAGACGATGCGCGTGACCTCGCTCTTGATCACGTCCAGCAGGCGCGCGAACAGCTCGAACGACTCGCGCTTGTACTCCTGCTTGGGATCCTTCTGCGCATAGCCGCGCAGATGGATGCCCTGGCGCAGATGGTCCAGCGCGGCGAGGTGCTCGCGCCAGTGCGTGTCGATGCTCTGCAGCATCACCGACCGCTCGAAGCCGGCGAAGGCCTCGCGGCCGACCTGCGCGACCTTGGCCTCGTAGCGCTCGGCCGCGGCCGATACGATCATCTGCAGCAGTTCCTCATCCTCGATGCTCTGCGCGTTCTCGATGGTCTGCGCCAGCGGCAGCTCCAGGCCGAAGTCGTCGCGCAGGCGCTTCTCCAGGCCGGCGATGTCCCACTGCTCTTCCATCGATTCGGCCGGCACGTACTCGCGGAACAGATCGACCAGCACGCCCTCGCGCAGGCTCTTGATCATCTCGCCGACGTCCTGGGCTTCCAGCACCTCGTTGCGCAGCTTGTAGATTTCCTTGCGCTGGTCGTTGGCGACGTCGTCGTACTGCAGCAGCTGCTTGCGGATGTCGAAGTTGCGGCCCTCGACCTTGCGCTGCGCCGATTCGATCGAGCGCGTCACGATGCCGGCCTCGATCGGTTCGCCCTCGGGCATCTTCAGGCGGTCCATGATCGCGCGCACGCGGTCGCCGGCGAAGATGCGCAGCAGCTGGTCGTCCAGCGACAGGTAGAAGCGCGACGAGCCCGGGTCGCCCTGGCGGCCGGCACGGCCGCGCAGCTGGTTGTCGATCCGGCGCGATTCATGGCGCTCGGTGCCGACGATGTGCAGGCCGCCCGCGGCCTTGACCTGCTCGTGCAGCGACTGCCATTCCGACTTCAGCTGCGCGATGCGCGCGGCCTTTTCCTCGGCCGACAGGCTCGCATCGGCCTCGATGAAGCCGGCCTGCTTCTCGACATTGCCGCCGAGCACGATGTCGGTACCGCGGCCCGCCATGTTGGTGGCAATGGTGATCATCTTGGGCCGGCCCGCCTGCGCCACGATCTCGGCCTCGCGCGCGTGCTGCTTGGCGTTGAGCACCTGGTGCGGCAGCTTTTCCTTGTTCAGCAGGTCCGACAGGTATTCCGAGGTCTCGATCGAGGTGGTGCCGACCAGCACCGGCTGCCCGCGCTCGAAGCACTCGCGGATATCGCGCACCACGGCGTCGTAGCGCTCCTTGGTGGTCTTGAAGATCTGGTCCTGGAAGTCCTTGCGCTGGGTCGGCTTGTTGGTCGGGATCACGACCACTTCCAGGCCGTAGATCTCCTGGAATTCATAGGCCTCGGTGTCGGCCGTGCCGGTCATGCCGGCCAGCTTCTCGTACATCCGGAAGTAGTTCTGGAAGGTGATCGTCGCCAGCGTCTGGTTTTCCTGCTGGATGGTGACGCCTTCCTTGGCCTCGACCGCCTGGTGCAGGCCGTCGGACCAGCGGCGGCCGGTCATCAGGCGGCCGGTGAATTCGTCGACGATGACGACCTCGTCGTTCTGCACCACATAGTGCTGGTCGCGATGGAACAGGCTGTGCGCGCGCAGGGCCGCGTACAGGTGGTGCATCAGCGTGATGTTCTGCGGCGCGTACAGCGACTCGCCCTCGCCGATCAGGCCCAGCTGGGCCATGATCTGCTCGGCCTTCTCGTGGCCGGCCTCGGTCAGGTAGACCTGGTGCGCCTTCTCGTCGACGTAGTAGTCGCCCGGCTTCTCGACGCCGGTGCCGTCGGCCTTCTCCTCGCCGATCTGGCGCTCGAGCAGCTTCGGAATGCCGTTCATGCGCTGGTACAGGTCGGTATGGTTCTCCGCCTGGCCCGAGATGATCAGCGGGGTGCGCGCCTCGTCGATCAGGATCGAATCGACCTCGTCGACGATCGCATAGTGCAACGGCCGCTGCACGCGCTGACCCGGGTCGTAGACCATGTTGTCGCGCAGGTAGTCGAAGCCGAATTCGTTGTTGGTGCCGTAGGTGATGTCGCTGTTGTACGCCGCCTGCTTCTGGTCGTGCGGCATCTGCGACAGGTTGACGCCCACCGACAGCCCGAGGAAGTTGTACAACCGGCCCATCCACTCGGCATCGCGCTGGGCCAGGTAGTCGTTGACCGTGACCACGTGCACGCCCTTGCCGGTCAGCGCGTTCAGGTAGACCGCCAGCGTCGCGGTCAGGGTCTTGCCCTCGCCGGTCCGCATCTCGGCGATCTTGTTGTCGTTCAGCACCATGCCGCCGATCAGCTGCACGTCGAAATGGCGCATCTTCATCACGCGCTTGCTGGCCTCGCGGCAGACCGCGAAGGCTTCGGGCAACAGCGATTCGAGCGATTCGCCGCCGGCATGGCGCTGGCGGAACTGTTCGGTCATGCCGCGCAGTTCGTCGTCCGACAGTGCTTCGAACTTCGGCTCCAGCGCGTTGATCCGCTCGACTGTCCGTCGATATTGTTTGATCAGCCGCTCGTTACGGCTGCCGAAGACTTTCTTGAGAAGGCCCGTGATCATCGATTGGTGTCACCTGCGCACGATTGCGGTCCTGCCGTCCGAGCCGAAGGGCCGGACGGGAAGCGCGCGTGGCGAAGAGAGGATTAGCGCAAAACGCCGAGTTTATCACGCGCGGGGGGCGGTTCCGCGGGCGATCCCGTGCCGTTCCCGCGCACTTGCCGCGCGGTTCCCGATGCGCCGCGCGCGGGTCGGGACCGTGCCGCCATGGTGTCTCGGGCACGGCACCGCAGCGGTCGCGCCCGGGTCCGCTTGTGGCCCGCTTGGGACCCGCCTGGGGCCGGCCTGGGACCGGCCTGGGACCGGCATGAGACCGCCTTGGAGCTAGAATGCGGCATGCGCCTGTTCACCCACCACGCCCTGCAAACGCCCTCCGCCAAGCCGCTGAACGACTGGCTGGCCAAGGCCGGACCGATGTCCTCGCTGATGCAGGCGGCGCGCGAGCTCGCCGCGCTGGAAGCCGAGGTGATGGCCCTGCTGCCGCCCGGCATGCGCGCCGGCATCGCAATCGGTGGCGTGCGCCAGGACACCCGCAGCCCGGGGCAGCCGAAC
>NZ_JCBAJO010000177.1:0-9629 GCF_059772245.1 Cupriavidus sp. R6-3 | reverse complement strand
GCCCCGCGGGGACATCCCAGCACGGGCAAGGGGCATAAAAAAAGGAGCCTGCGAAGGCTCCTTTTTTCTGCTGGCTGCGTCGCGGCGCATTACATCTTGCGTTTGGTTTCCTCCGCCGCTCCCTGCACCTTCTCGCCGCCCCTTTCGACGTCCTTGCCGGCGCCGGCGATGGTGTTGCAACCCGTAATCAGCGTGACACCGGCAAGAGCGAACAGCGCGATCAGCTTTTTCATGACGATCTCCTTTGCTTAGCGAGGGGGTGCGGCGCGTTGCCGCGACGGGAAAAACAGTTGCTGCCCAAGGATCGGTCGATGGAGCTCAGCACGAGTCGTCGTCGCTGGCCGCCAGCCACAAGCCGTTCGTTTCGAACTCAGGACGGTGCCTGGGCGTATTCCTCGATCACGCGGAATACCTGTTCAAGCTCGAGCGACTTGTCGAAAAAATAGTCGGCTCCCGCCTCGGCGCACTGACGCCGGTAGGTGGGCACCTGCGCATGATTGGTGTAGACGATCCGGATGCCCGGCGCCTGCGCCTTCTGGATCGCCCGCAGCACGTTGATACCGTTGCCCTGACGCAATTGCAGGTCGACGATGACGACCTCATACCTGCCGCTTTCGAACAGGCGGATGGCGGTGCTTTCGGTATCCGCCCAATCGACGGTCTCGACGAAGGAGAATGCGTTCAAGTACTCCAGCAACATGCTCCGCAGGACCGCCGAGTCCTCGATCAGTAAGACCCGCAGCGTACGGTAGGGAGTCGCCGCGGCTTGATCCAACATGGTTCGATGGTAGCAATGGGGCCAGGGGCCAGGTATCCGGGTCCGTCCTACAGCACCGCCGCCGGCCCCGTCCCTGCCGGGACGAACGGCGTGCCGCCTACTCGACCAGGCCGTTCTTGATCGCGTAATAGGTCAGATCGGCGTTGGTCTTCATGCCCATCTTTTCCAGGATGCGCGAGCGGTAGGTGCTGACCGTCTTGACGCTGAGGAACAGCTCGTCGGCGATCACCGAAACGGACTGTCCGCGCGAGAGCTTGCAGAAGATCTGGAATTCGCGTTTCGACAGGGTCTGGTGCAGCGGCTGGTCGGTCGGCTTCTCCAGCCCGCCGATCAGCAGCTCGGCCACGGTCGGGCTGACATAGCGCCGCCCCTGGGCCACGGTGCGGATCGCCTTGACCAGATCGTCGGGCGCGCTTTCCTTGGTCAGGTAGCCGGAGGCGCCGGCACGGATCAGATTGATGGCGTACTGGTCCTCGGGATAGGTGGACAGGATCAGCACCGGCAGGTCGGGATGACGCTGGCGGATCAGCTTCAGTACGTCGATGCCGTTGCGGTCGGGCATCGAGATGTCGAGCACCACCACGTCGAACTCGGTTTCGCGCAGGCGCGCCATCACTTCGTCGCCGCTGGCCGCTTCGCCCTCGACGCGAATATCCGGTTCGTCGGAAATGAACTGGCGCAGACCGGCACGGACGATCTGGTGATCGTCGGCGATCAGGACGCGAATCATCAAAGTTTCCCCCCTGCGATGGTATTGCCCGGACGCCGGGGCCAGGCTGTATTTGGCCTGTTGCATTGTAGTCATTACAAAGCACCGGGAATGTCGGTGTCAGGCTGACAATGTGGCGTGCCCGACGATCAGGACGTCCACCCGACGCCCGCCCATCTCGAGGCGCTGCTCGACACCATGCCGAGCGGCCGCGGCGATCCCGCATGCCAGTCGTATTTCCTGTGGTGCCTTGCCGCCGTGCTGGCCCGGCTGTCCTCGCAGGCGTTCTTCGGCACGCACAATGATGGTCCGTTTGCGCTGAGACGCTATGCGGCGGCGTTGGGCAATGCGGCCATCCGCCTGCAGGACGACCAGCAGTCCCCCTGGCGTGCCGGCTATGTCAAGCAGCTTCTTTCGAAGTACTGCACCGACGAGCTGACGAAGAAGCAGATGTATCCCGACCTGGCCGCCGCGGCGAGGAGGAATGACGGCTTCCGCTCGATACTCGCTACGGTGTGGCCACCGAACTGGGGCCACCTTCTGTGAGCAGTGGGCCAATAGCGGGCCGACAACGGAAAAGGGGCGGAGATCCCGGATCGCCGCCCCTCGCTTGCGCGGCGGCTCGCCGCCGCGCATCGATGCGCCCCTGCGGGCGATCGGCTTACTGGACCTTCGCCGACGCACCCGCGCCGACGGTGGCCGAGGTGCCGCCAGTCGCGCCACCGACCAGGCCGCCCACCTTGCCCGCGGTACCGCTGACCGTGTCGCCGACGGCGCCGACCGTCTTGTCGGCGGTGCCTTCGACCGCGCCGACGGTGTCCTTGGCCTTGCTCTTGGTCTTGCCATGCGCGTCGTGGGCCTTCGACTTCGCCTTGCCGCCGGCGGTGGCGGCACGATCCTTGGCGCTCTTGCGGGTGTCGTCGATTTCGCCGGCCTTGTCGTTCAGGCCGGCCTTGACGCCGGTATCCATGTTCGCGCGGCTTCCTGCCACTTCAGCGCCCGCATTCACACCGGCATTCGCGCCGGCAGACGGCGCCGTCGCCGTCGGGGCGGTCAGCGAGCCGGCGGCGCCGCCGGTCGCACCGGCTTGCGTACCTTGCGCCATGGCCAGCGACGAGGCGGCGGCGATCGACAGGGCGGACAGCGAGATCAGCAGTTTCTTCATGGAGTACTCCTTTCGAATGACTGTGCGGCGAGGCTTTCGCCGCGGGTTGTCGCCTGGAGAGCGAGTCCTCAGTCTAGGGAGCACCCCACTGCGATGCTGTGAGGAGATGTAATGCGCTGTAAGGAGTCGTGAGCCGGCGCAAAGGCCGTCAAACCCGCGGCCGCGGCGACTTTCGCCAGTCCCGTCAACGACTTGCGGCGGCGCGCCGCCGGTTGAAGGCCGCGGCGGCGGCGGCGCGGCTTCGCAACACGTTACAGGTTCGGCGCCAGCGCCCGCTCCATCGCCGCGCGGTCCTCGTGCCGGCGCGCGATCATGTCGTCGAGCTGGTCCTGGCCGATCTTGCCGACCGAGAAGTAGGTCGCCTCGGGATGCGCCAGATAGAAGCCGCTGACCGAGGCCGCCGGCGTCATCGCCAGCGCATCGGTCAGGCCCATGCCGATCTCGCCGGCATCGAGCACCTGGAACATCGGGCCCTTGACGGTGTGCTCGGGGCAGGCGGGATAACCGGGCGCGGGCCGGATGCCGCGATAGGCTTCCGCGATCAACTGCTCGTTGTCGAGCGATTCGTCGGCGGCGTAGCCCCACAGGTCCCGCCGCACGCGCGCGTGCAGGCATTCCGCGAAGGCCTCGGCGAGGCGGTCGGCCAGCGCCTTCAGCATGATCGCGCTGTAGTCATCGTGGTCGGCCTCGAACTGGGCCTCCTTCTTGTCGACGCCGATGCCGGCGGTCACCGCGAACAGGCCGATATAGTCGGCGATGCCGCTCTCCTTCGGCGCGACGAAGTCGGCCAGGCACCGGTTCGGCCGGCGCACGCCGTCGACCACCGGGCGTTCGCTCTGCTGGCGCAGGTTGTGCCAGGTCAGCGCGACCTGGCTGCGGCTCTCGTCGGTGTAGATCTCGATGTCGTCGTCGTTGACGGTATTGGCCGGCAGCAGCGCGATCACGCCGTTGGCGGTCAGCCAGCGGCCCTGGATCAGCCGCGCCAGCATCGCCTTGCCGTCGGAGAACACGCGGCGCGCCGACTCGCCGACGATCTCGTCGTTCAGGATCGCCGGGAATTTGCCGGCCAGGTCCCAGGTCTGGAAGAACGGCGCCCAGTCGATGTAGTTGGCGAGCTCGGCCAGGTCGTAGTTGCGGAACACGCGGCGGCCGATGAATTTCGGTTTCGGCGGCACGTAGCCGCTCCAGTCGATCGGCGTCTTGTTCTTGCGGGCCTCGGCCAGCGTCACCATCGGCACGGCCTTCTTGTTGGCATGCTGGGTGCGGATGCGCTCGTAGTCGGCGCGCAGCTCGTCCAGGTAGCGCGTAGCGCCCTCGTCGGACAGCAGGCTCGAGGCCACGCTGACCGAGCGCGAGGCGTCGGGCACGTAGACCACCGGTCCTTCGTAGTTCGGCGCGATCTTGACCGCGGTGTGCACGCGCGAGGTGGTCGCGCCGCCGATCAGCAGCGGAATCTTCTTGACGCGGAAATAGTCGTCGCGCTGCATCTCGGAGGCGACGTAGGCCATCTCCTCGAGCGACGGCGTGATCAGGCCGGACAGGCCGATGATGTCGGCGCCCTCGACCTTGGCCTTGGCCAGGATCTCGTTGCACGGGACCATCACGCCCATGTTGACGACCTCGAAGTTGTTGCACTGGAGCACCACCGACACGATGTTCTTGCCGATGTCGTGCACGTCGCCCTTGACCGTGGCGATCACGATCTTGCCGCGCGCGCGCACGTCGCCGCCGGCCTCGGCCAGCAGGCGCTTTTCCTCCTCGATGAAGGGCAGCAGATGCGCCACCGCCTGCTTCATCACGCGCGCGCTCTTGACCACCTGCGGCAGGAACATCTTGCCGGCGCCGAACAGGTCGCCGACGATGTTCATGCCGTCCATCAGCGGGCCCTCGATGACCTCGATCGGGCGGCCGCCGCGCGCGGCGATCTGCTGGCGCGCTTCCTCGGTGTCCTCGACGATGAAGGTGGTGATGCCGTGGACCAGCGCATGCGCGAGGCGGTCGGCCACCGGCACCGGCTTCTCCGGCGTGCCGCGCCATTCGAGGTTCTCCTCGCGCTTCGCGCCGCCGCCCTTGTAGCGGTCGGCGATCTCCAGCAGGCGGTCGGTCGCGTCGGCACGGCGGTTCAGCACCACGTCCTCGACCCGCTCGCGCAGCTCGGCGTCGAGCTGATCGTAGACGCCGAGCTGGCCGGCATTGACGATCCCCATGTCCATGCCGGCGGCGATCGCGTGGTACAGGAACACCGTGTGGATCGCCTCGCGCACCACGTCGTTGCCGCGGAACGAGAACGAGACGTTGGACACCCCGCCGCTGACCTTGGCGTAGGGCAGGTTCTGCTTGATCCAGCGGGTCGCCTCGATGAAGTCGACCGCGTAGTTGTTGTGTTCCTCGATGCCGGTCGCGACCGCGAAGATGTTCGGATCGAAGATGATGTCCTCGGGCGGAAAGCCGACCTCGTTGACCAGGATGTCGTAGCTGCGCTTGCAGATCTGCGTCTTGCGCGCGAACGTGTCGGCCTGGCCCTGCTCGTCGAAGGCCATCACCACGGCCGCCGCGCCGTAGCGGCGGATCAGCGTGGCGTGGTGGCGGAACTGCTCCTCGCCTTCCTTCAGCGAGATCGAGTTGACCACGGCCTTGCCCTGCACGCATTGCAGGCCGGCCTCGATCACCTCCCACTTCGACGAATCGATCATGATCGGCACGCGCGCGATATCGGGCTCGGACGCGATCAGATTCAGGAAGCGCACCATCGCCGCCTTGGAGTCGAGCATCGCCTCGTCCATGTTGACGTCGATGATCTGCGCGCCGTTCTCGACCTGCTGGCGCGCGACCGCCAGCGCCTCGTCGAACTGGCCGTTCAGGATCATCCGGGCGAAGGCCTTGGAGCCGGTGACGTTGGTGCGCTCCCCGACGTTGACGAACAGGCTGCCCTCGCCAAGCGTGAACGGCTCCAGGCCGGACAGGCGCATCGGACGAGCGGGACGGGTATCGGTAGACATGGCGGACTCAGGTTCGGGATCGGATGCACGGCGCGCCGGGGACGGATTCGTGCGGCGGCGCGCCGGTGATGCGTGGCGTGGGCGTGGGCGGCGGGGCGGCCGGTCAGGCCGCGTCCGCTTCGTCGCGATACTGGCCGGGCCAGGCACGCGGCTTGCGGTTGGCGACGCGCTGCGCGATCGCGGCGATATGCTCGGGCGTGGTGCCGCAGCAGCCGCCGACCAGGTTGACCAGCCCGGACGCGGCGAACTCGTCCACCAGCGACGAGGTGACATCCGGCGTCTCGTCGAAGCCGGTGTCGCTCATCGGGTTCGGCAGGCCCGCGTTCGGATAGCACGAGATCGCGGTATCGCACAGCTTGGCCAGCTCGGCGATATAGGGCCGCATCAGCGTCGCGCCCAGCGCGCAGTTCAGGCCGAACGTGATCGGGCGCGCGTGGCGCAGGCTGTTCCAGAAGGCCTCGACGGTCTGGCCCGACAGGATGCGGCCGGAGGCGTCGGTGACGGTGCCCGAGATCATCACCGGCAGGCGTTCGCCGGTGTCCTCGAACAGCTGGTCGATGGCGAACAGCGCGGCCTTGGCGTTGAGCGTGTCGAAAATGGTCTCGACCAGGAACACGTCGGCGCCGCCTTCCAGCAGGCCCTTGCCCTGCTCGTAGTACGAATCGCGCAGCTCCTCGAAGCTGACGTTGCGCGCGCCCGGATCGTTGACGTCCGGCGAGATGCTGGCGGTCTTCGGCGTCGGACCGAAGGCGCCGGCGACGAAGCGCGGCCGCTCGGGCGTGCTGTAGCGATCGCAGGCCTCGCGCGCCAGGCGGGCGGCGGCCACGTTCATCTCGTAGGCCAGGTCCGCCATCTTGTAGTCCTCCTGCGCGACGCGCGTCGCACCGAAGGTGTTGGTCTCGATGATGTCGGCGCCGGCCGCCAGGTATTGCTCGTGGATTTCGCGGATTACCGCCGGGCGGGTCAGCAGCAGCAGCTCGTTGTTGCCCTTGACGTCGACCGGATGCGCAGCGAAACGCTCGCCGCGATATTCGGCCTCGCCCAGCTTGTAGCGCTGGATCATGGTGCCCATCGCGCCGTCCAGGATCAGGATGCGCTCGCGCAGCAGCCGCGGCAGTTGCGCGGCGCGGGTGTACGGCCGGGCCGGGGGACCGGCCTGCGGGCCCGCGTGCGCGCCTGCCTGCAGACCTGCCTTTGCGCCCGGTGCGATGGCGGACGCCGTGCCGGACGATTCGATGGATGCAGCGCTCATGGCTTCACTGGCCTCGGTGATGCTGGAAAAGTGGTCGATTTTATCAGTTACGGCACCTTGCCGCCCCGGCTTGCCCGGGCCTACACTCGGGCAGATCGCCCCCTACCCGACCCCGACGACACCGCATGCAACATCTTGCCCCGCGCGAGGCCCAGGCCCTGCTGGCCGAGCACCCCGACGCCCTGTTCATCGACTGCCGCAGCGAGATGGAATACCTGTTCGTCGGCCACCCGACCGGCGCCCTCAACGTGCCGTGGAACGACGGCCCGGACTGGGAGGTCAATCCGCACTTCGTGCAGGCGGTCAAGAAGCTGGCCGGGCAGGCGTCGGCGCGGCCGGTACTGCTGATCTGCCGCAGCGGCAACCGCTCGACCGCGGCCGCGCAGGCGCTCGAAGGCGCCGGCTTTACCACCGTCTACAACGTGCTGCACGGCTTCGAGGGCGATCTCGACGCGCAGCGGCACCGCAATACGGTCAACGGCTGGCGCTTCGAAGGGCTGCCGTGGGAGCAGTACTGAGGCATAAAAAAACCCGCGCCATGGCGCGGGCTTTCTGCGGCGGCGGTGCGTCGTCAGTGCATCGCCAGCGAGTGCGTCATCACCGTATCGAACTTGCCAAGAAATTCGTCCACCTCTTCCACGGACGGTTCGGTCTCGATCAGACGTTGCACATCGGCGCGGAAATGCTCGGCCAGCTGGCCGCCAAGGAAGATCTCGCGCTTCATGTTCTTGTCGACGATCTCGTAACCGCCGGAGGCAAGAGGGGCATGCTCGACGTCGGCACCGAACTCCACGATGCAGTAGTTGTCGCTGTTATAAATCATTTGCATGGCGCACCTCCGGGCTATGGGACGGACGGAAGGTTTGTTGATTCTTGCGTCAGCCGGTGGGAGCGCCGGCTTCCTTCCGCGATTTCACCTCCAAGCTGAGGGCATGAAGACGCTTTTCAAGCGCATGCCTCGCTGGGCGCTGGCGTGGTGCCCGATGCCGTAGCGCCCGCTCATCAGGTTGGAGCCGCCCCCAAGGCGGCAAGTTCGGTTTCCCCAACGAAAAGAGGGTTTGTCCTACGAAGCGCTTGCCGATCGCCTACGCGGGCCGGCCTGGCTCAAGGGGTATCGCACTGCGCCCCGCAGGCCGCCTTGACCAGGAAAGCGTCGAGAAGCGCATGAAACCGCTCCGGCTGCTCGATCGGGGACAGATGGGCGGCGTCCGGCAGCACCTCGAACTGGGCGGCCGGAATGCCGTCCGCAATGGCCCTGGACTCGGCGACCGGACAGCCCTGGTCCTGGTCGCCGACCACCACCAGCGTCGGGCAATGGATGCGCGCCAGCGCATCGGCCTGGTCGAAACCGAGGATCGCCAGGCAGGCGCCGACATAGCCGCGAACGGGCGTGGCCAGCACCATCTGGCGGATCCGTTCGACCTGTTGCGCATGCGCGGCACGGTACGGCGCGGTCAGCCAGCGCTGAAGCGTCGCATCAAGCACTCCGGCCATCCCGTGCGCCTCCACCTGCCCGATGCGCTCATGCCACATCGGATGGGCCTGGCGCGGGGTGCGGCAGACGGTGGCGACCAGCGTCAGCGAGTGCAGCCGCTCGGGATAGCGCACCGCAAACGTCTGGCCGATCATGCCGCCTAGCGAAAGTCCGATGAAGTGCGCCTGCGGCACGTCCAGGCCGTCCATCAGGGCGACCACGTCGTCGGCCATGCGCAGCATCGAATACGGCCCCACGGGCGCGTCGCTGCGGCCGTGGCCGCGCAGGTCGAAGCGCAACACCCGATAGCGCGGCGCCAGATGGGCCGCGGTGGCGTCCCACAGCGTGTGATCGCAAGCCAGCCCGTGGCACAGCACGACCCATGGGCCTTCGGTGCCGTCGATGCGGGCCTGCAGCGTCACGTCGCCGACGATCACGCGGTGTGTCTCGGCGGCGGGCGGCTGGGCGGCTGGGCTGCCGCCAGGGTTTGACCCCTGGGCGGTGGCGGGCGTGGCGGTGGGCGGCAAGGTGTCGGTCATCGTGTCCTCCTGTCGGGGTCGGTGGGCGGTGACGCATCGCACGGGAGCGTCGCGGCGGCCACGCCGCTCGGCTCCGATCCTTCCAGACTAGGGCTCGGCGCCGCGCAGTACCAGATCGATCTGCGTGCCGTCGGGCTCGGTCTGCCGCAGTTTGACCGGCATCCAGCCCACCGATTCCGCCAACCAGACCTCGACGCGGCGGCGGTCGTCGGCCCGGCGCGGCAGGCGGATGAAATGCTTGGCGCGCACGAAGCCCGCGCCGATCTCGATGTCCTCCTCGCCGACATACTGGACGCGCATCGGCTCGAGATCGCTGGTGTCGGCGACCTGGAACGTCTCGGTGGCGCCCGGCGCGGCATAGCGCTGCGGGTTGCCGCGCACCAGGCCGACCAGTTGAAGGAAGACGCTGAAGCGGTCCTGCGCGCCCTCGGGCAGCGGCGCCTGGCCGCCGCGCGACTCGAACACGACGGCGCCGGTCGCGCGGTCGAAGCGCGTCACCTGGCTGCGCTTGCGGCGTTCCTCGACGTAGCGCTCTGGCGCCAGCCCCTGCTCGCCCAGCGCCCCGGTACTGTGGAAGGCGAACCGGAACCACAGCATGCGGGTTTCGACCGACAGCTGATAGCGCCCGCCCCCGTGCTGCCAGCGGATGGTGCCGTCGGGGTTCTCGACCCCGTTGACGAAACTGGCGTAGCGCAGCGTTGCCGACGGCGGCG
>NZ_JCBAJO010000176.1:0-9649 GCF_059772245.1 Cupriavidus sp. R6-3 | reverse complement strand
GGACGCGGCGCCGGTTCAGGTCGGATACGCGTACCGGCCGGGTGGCGCCGCTCTTGCGCGCGGGACTGGCGGCCGCAGACTTCAGTCCCAAGGTCTTGCGCTTGGGGGAGGGTTGATCGCTCATGGTTTCAATGGTGTCGCGGCTCAGATTTCGAGCGCCGCGAGCAGGTCCTGTTCAAGCTGGATTTCGAGCCGGTTGTCGGCGGCGAGGCGGCTGCCGTCAACGAGGAACATGTCCTCGACCCGTTCGCCCAGCGTGTTGATGCGTGCGGTATGCACGGAGATATGGTGGCGGCCCAGCACGCGGGCGATCGCGTACAGCAGGCCGGTGCGGTCGTTGGCCGACAGTTCGAGCAGGAAGTACTGGCCGCGCTCGTCGGGCCGCAGATCGACGCGCGGCTTGATCGGGAAGCTGCGCGACTGGCGCGACAGCCGGCCCTGCGACGGCTCCGGCAGCGGCGCCTGCTGCGCCAGCCGCTCGCACAGCTCGTGCTCGACCAGCGCGATGATGTCGCGGTACGTCTCGCGCCCGCCGCCGACGACGCCTGGATCGAACACCTGGAAGGTATCCAGCGCGTAGCCATGCCGCGTGGTATGGATCTTCGCCTCCTGGATCGAGAAGCCCTTGCGCTCGAAATAGCCGCAGATGCGCGCGAACAGGTCGGGCTGATCCTTGGCGTAGACGGCGACCTGCAGCCCCTCGCCGGCAGGCGACACGCGCGCCTTGACCACCGGCTGCTCGCTGTCGACGCGGTGGGCGAGATGGCGGGTCAGCCAGGCGATGTCGCGCGCGTCGTGGCGCAGGAAGAAGGCCACGTCCAGCCGTTCCCACAGCGCCTCGGCGCGGGCCGGGTCGAAGGCCTGCAGCCGCAGTGCGGCGATGGTTTCCTCGCGCCGCTGCGCCCACAGCGAATGCGGATCGACGCGCGCGCCGCCGAGCACGCGCAGCGTGATGCGGTACAGGTCCTCCAGCAGCTTGCCCTTCCACGCGTTCCAGACCTTGGGACTGGTGCCGCGGATATCGGCCACCGTCAGCAGATACAGCGCGGTCAGATAGCGTTCGTTGCCGACCACGCGGGCGAAGGCATGGACCACCTCGGGGTCGGTCATGTCCTGCTTCTGCGCGACATGGCTCATGGTCAGGTGATGCTCGACCAGCCAGGCGATCAGGTTGGCGTCCTCGCGCGCGATGCCGTGCTGGCGGCAGAAGCGGCGCGCATCGGCGGTGCCGAGCTTGGAGTGGTCGCCGCCGCGGCCTTTGGCGATATCGTGGAACAGCGCCGCCAGCCATAGCACCCACGGCTTGTCGAAGTTCGCCATCAGCTGGCTGCAGAACGGGAACTCGTGGGTGTGCTCGACGATGGCGAACCGCCGCATGTTGCGCACGACCATCAGGATGTGCTGGTCCACGGTATAGACGTGGAACAGGTCGTGCTGCATCTGGCCGACGATGCGCCGGAAGTTGATCAGGTAGCGGCCGAGCACGCTGGTCTGGTTCATCAGCCGCAGCGCGTGCGTGATGCCCTGGGGCTCCTGGACGATCGCCAGGAACTGCTGGCGGTTGACCGGATCGTTGCGCCAGCGCGCGTCCATCACGGTGCGCGCGTTGTACAGCCCGCGCAGCGTGCGCGGCGACAGGCCCTTGACGCCCGGCGTGCGCTCGTACAGCAGGAACGTTTCGAGGATCGCGTGCGGATTGCGTTCGTACAGGTCGTCGCTGGTGATTTCCAGCATGCCCTGGCGCTCGACGAAACGCTCGTTGAGCACGCGCGTGACCTTCGACTCGCTGGGGAACAGCATCGCCTCGATATTGAGCAGCAGCACGCTGTTGAGCTGGGTCACCGCCTTGGCGGCCCAGTAGTAGCGCCGCATCAGCTGCTCGCTGGCGCGCTTGTTGGCGTTCTGCCGATAGCCGAAGGCCTCGGCCAGCGCGGTCTGCAGGTCGAACACCAGCACGTCCTGCCGGCGTCCGGCCAGCAGGTGCAGGCGGGCGCGGATGGTCTTGAGCAGGCGCTCGTTGCGCGTCAGTTCCTGCGCCTCGCGCTCGGTCAGCAGGCCCTTGTCGCGCAGCTCCTTCCAGCTGTCGCCGTAGCCCGCCGCCTGCGTCATCCACAGGATCACCTGCAGGTCGCGCAGGCCGCCCGGGCTTTCCTTGCAGTTCGGCTCGAGCGCGTAGGGCGTGTCCTGGTACTTGGCGTGGCGCTGGCGCAGTTCGAGCAGCTTGGCCTGGAAGAAGGCGCGCGGGTCCAGCTCGGCGCGATAGCGCGCCTGCAGCTCGGCGAACAGCGTGCGGTTGCCCGTCACCAGCCGGGCCTCGAGCAGCGCGGTGCGGATGGTCACGTCGGCGCGCGCCTCGCGCAGGCAATCGTCGACCGTGCGTACCGACGACCCGATTTCCAGCCCCAGGTCCCAGCACAGGCCGATGAACTTCTCCATGCGGCCGACGGTGTCGGCGTCCGGCTCGGCCGGCAACAGCAGCAGCACGTCGACGTCCGAATGCGGAAACAGCTCGCCGCGGCCATAGCCGCCCACGGCCACCAGCGTCATCCCGGCCGGCAGCCCGAGGCCGCGCCAGCATTCGACCAGCGCCTGGTCGACCGCCTGGCGCAGCCGCGTCAGCAGCGTGCCGACCTGGCCGCCGCCGGTGAAGGCGTCGAACAGCGCCTGCTTGCCGGCCTTGAGCCGGTCGCGCACGCGCGTGGCGAGCAGCAGTTCCGGAGAGGAATCCATGGCTGGGACGGGTTGGGTCGACATGGGTGAAGGAGGGCGCAGGTGGCGGCGAGGGCGGTGGCGACGTATGTCGGTGAACGGCGAATCGGCGCGGCCCAAACGACAGGGGCGCCTCCCGGCGCCCCCTGCAATCAGGCCGCGAGCGTGTCGGTGATGAAGGCGGGCGGCGCCTGCGTGCCGGCCGAGACGGTCAGCACCTCGTAGCCGGTGTCGGTCACCAGCACGGTGTGTTCCCATTGCGCCGACAGGCTGCGGTCGCGCGTCTTGACCGTCCACTGGTCGGGCATCGTGCGGATGTCGCGCTTGCCTGCGTTGATCATCGGCTCGATCGTGAAGATCATGCCGGCCTGCAGCTCCATGCCGGTGCCCGGGCGGCCGTAGTGCAGGATCTGCGGGTCCTCGTGGAAGTTCTTGCCGATGCCGTGGCCGCAGTATTCGCGCACCACGCTGTAGCCGGCCGCCTCGGCGTGCTGCTGGATCACGTGGCCGATATCGCCGAGCCTGGCGCCGGGGCGCACCTGGGCGATGCCCTTCCACATGCATTCGAAGGTCACCTGGGTCAGGCGCTTGGCCAGGATCGAGCCCTCGCCGACGATGAACATCCGGCTGGTGTCGCCGTAATAGCCTTCCTTGGTGATCACCGTGATGTCCAGGTTCACCGCGTCGCCATTCTTCAGCACGCGATCGCCCGGGATGCCATGGCAGATCACGTCGTTGACCGAGGTGCAGATCGCGCCGGGGAAGGGCGGATAGCCGGGCGGCGCATAGTTCAGCGGCGCAGGCACCGTGCCTTGTACGTCACGCATATAGGCGTGGCACAGGCGGTCGAGTTCGCCGGTGGTGACGCCGGGCTTCACGAACGGCGTGATGTAGTCGAGGACTTCACTGGCCAGCCGGCAGGCGACGCGCATCTGGGCGATGTCTTCGGCGGTCTTCAAATGGATGCTCATGCTGCGACGCGGAAAAGTGTCACGGGCGCCAAGTGGGGTTGGCGCCCGTTTCTGGATTGTCAAACCGGGATTATCGCACCATCGGGGGCCCGCCGCACCCCGCGGCGGCGAGAAGCCGGCGCCGCACCGTGGAGGTGCCTCCTGGATCGGCGAAGTCGGGCGGGCTTGAGCGATGGCCGGGATGTTGCTACAATCGCGGGCTCGCTTGGCTTCGCCTCGCTTCACGGAGTCCTGACGTCAGGATTTCGGAGATGCGCGACGGCGGTCCGGGCGGGTGCGGGATGGCGCAGCCTGCCACGTCCGCGAAATCGCGAGTCCGCCCATCCGGGGTGTTCCTGTTCAGGAATGTCGGGGCGGACTTCAGACCGAACCCTTTTGGAGAATTCAATGTCCGTCACCATGCGTGAAATGCTGGAAGCCGGTTGCCACTTCGGCCACCAGACCCGCTTCTGGAACCCCAAGATGGCCCCGTTCATCTTCGGCCATCGCAACAAGATCCACATCATCAACCTGGAAAAGACGCTGCCGATGTTCCAGGACGCGCTGAAGTATGTGCGTCAGCTGGCAGCGAATCGCGGCACCATCCTGTTCGTCGGCACCAAGCGCCAGTCGCGCGAGATCCTGGCCGAGGAAGCGGGCCGTGCCGGCATGCCCTACGTCGACGCCCGCTGGCTCGGCGGCATGCTGACCAACTTCAAGACGGTCAAGATCTCGATCAAGCGCCTGAAGGACATGGAAGCCGCCAAGGAAGCCGGCGCGCTGGACACCATGAGCAAGAAGGAAGCGCTGATGTTCGAGCGCGAGATGGAAAAGCTCGAGAAGTCGATCGGCGGCATCAAGGACATGGGCGGCATCCCTGACGCGATCTTCGTGGTCGACGTCGGCTACCACAAGATTGCCGTGACCGAAGCCAACAAGCTGGGCATTCCGGTGATCGGCGTGGTCGATACCAACCACTCGCCGGACGGCATCGACTATGTGATCCCGGGCAACGACGACTCGAGCAAGGCAGTCGCGCTGTACGTGCGCGGCGTCGCCGACGCGATCCTGGAAGGCCGCGCCAACGCGGTGCAGGACGTGGTCGAAGCGGTCCGCGGCAGCGACGACTTCGTCGAAGTCGAGGAAGCCTGAGGTCGGGCCCGCCTGCAGGCGGGACGGCCCGGACGGCCCTGACGGACCCGTGGCGCGCGGCGGCATCGCCGGCCGCGCGACCACCAGAAAAGGGGGCGACATGGTACGCCCCCTTTTTTGAATGCGCGCGGTTCGCGCGCGCCCGGCAACGGGCAGCAAGCAGCAAGCAGACAGGAATGATTGTCATCCGGCGTGGCTACGATCACGGCGGGTGAGTCTTTGAACACCACGCGGCCGGCCGCGGCGCGGGACTTCCAGGTCCGGCGGAACGGGGCGGGGCGTGAACCAATCAAGGAGTGACAAATGGCGGCAATTACCGCAAGCATGGTGGCTGAACTGCGCGCGAAGACCGACGCGCCGATGATGGAGTGCAAGAAGGCCCTGACCGAGGCCGACGGCGACCTGGCCAAGGCCGAGGAGCTGCTGCGCGTCAAGCTGGGCAACAAGGCCAGCAAGGCCGCTTCGCGCGTGACTGCCGAAGGCGTCGTCGCTGCCTTCATCGACGGCACCACCGGTGCGCTGGTCGAACTGAACTGCGAGACCGATTTCGTCTCGAAGAACGACGACTTCCTGGGCTTCTCGGCCAAGGTCGCCGAGCTGGTCGCCAAGCAGAACCCGGCCGACGTGGCCGCGCTGTCGGCGCTGCCGCTGGACGGCCAGACCGTCGACCAGGTCCGTGCGGCGCTGATCGGCAAGATCGGCGAGAACATGACGATCCGCCGTTTCGCTCGCTATGCCGGCGGCGGCAAGCTGGTCTCGTACCTGCACGGCACCCGTATCGGCGTGATGGTCGAGTTCGACGGCGATGAAGTCGCCGCCAAGGACGTCGCCATGCACATCGCCGCGATGAAGCCGGTGGCGCTGTCGTCGGCCGACGTGCCGGCCGATCTGATCGCCAAGGAGCGCAGCATCGCCGAGCAGAAGGCTGCAGAGTCGGGCAAGCCGGCCGAGATCACCGCCAAGATGGTGGAAGGCTCGGTGCAGAAGTACCTGAAGGAAGTCTCGCTGCTGAACCAGCCGTTCGTGAAGAACGACAAGCAGACCGTCGAGCAGATGCTCAAGGCCGCCAACACCACGGTCAAGGGCTTCACGCTGTACGTGGTCGGCGAGGGCATCGAGAAGCGCCAGGACGACTTCGCTGCCGAAGTGGCCGCGCAGGTCGCCGCCGCGCAGAAGGGCTGATATCCCGGGCGGGAGGCAGGCGCCGGTCTGGCGCCATGACGGCCCGCCGTATAATCCCGAGGGGCACCGCGAGGTGCCCCTCGGCACAAGAAGAGAGAACAATGGCGCGTGCCGCCCGAACGGCCGGCGCATGCGTCCAGCGCGTCGGTCTCGAAGCCGGCCGCGGAGCCCGTTTTCGCCGTCGCCCGTTTTGACTGGCATCGCCCCTTCGGGCCTGCCGACGCGCCCGGGCCACGGGGAAAGCCGGCTTGGTCCCGGCGGCATCCGCCCTCCGGGGCAAGGCCCAGATCGAAGACTCGAACCAGCCCGAGGGTGAATATGCCAGCCTACAAGCGCGTCCTTCTGAAACTGTCCGGTGAGGCCCTGATGGGCGACGATGCCTTCGGCATCAACCGGTCCACGATCGAAGGCATGGTCAATGATATTGCCGAGATCGTGAAGCTCGGCGTGCAGGTGGCAGTGGTGATCGGCGGCGGCAACATCTTCCGCGGCGTCGCCGGCGGCGCCGCCGGCATGGACCGCGCGACCGCCGACTACATGGGCATGCTGGCCACGATGATGAACGCGCTGGCGCTGCAGGACGCGATGCGGCACGCCAATATCGAGGGCCGGGTCCAATCGGCGCTGCGCATGGACCAGGTGGTGGAGCCCTATATCCGCCCCCGCGCGATCCGCCAGCTGGAAGAGGGCAAGGTGGTGATCTTCGCCGCCGGCACCGGCAACCCGTTCTTCACCACCGATACCGCGGCCGCGCTGCGCGGCTCCGAGATCGGCGCCGAGGTGGTGCTCAAGGCCACCAAGGTCGACGGCGTCTATACCGCCGATCCGAAGAAGGATCCCAGCGCCACGCGCTACACCACGATCAGCTTCGACGAGGCGATCTCCCGCAATCTGCAGGTGATGGACGCCACCGCCTTCGCGCTGTGCCGCGACCAGAAGCTGCCGATCAAGGTGTTCTCGATCGTCAAGCCGGGCGCGCTCAAGCGCGTGATCCTGGGCGAGGACGAGGGTACGCTGGTCCACGTTTGAGCCGCCGTGCGGGGCCGCCGCGAGGTGGCGCACGCAACGGCACAGAGTAGAATGATTCGTTTTCGGCCCCGCCCGCCGGGGTCATGGCAGCCAGTTTTCCGGAGGTTATGATGAGCGTCGCCGACATCAAGAAGAGCGCCGAGCAGAAGATGCAGAAGACCATCGAAGCGTTCAAGGCCGATCTGGCCAAGATCCGCACGGGTCGTGCCCACACCGGTCTGCTCGACCATGTCCAGGTCGAATACTACGGTTCGCCGGTGCCCATCAGCCAGGTCGCCAATATCGGCCTGGCCGATGCCCGCACCATCAGCGTGCAGCCGTGGGAAAAGAAGATGGTCGGCGCGGTCGAGAAGGCCATCCGCGACGCCGACCTGGGCCTGAACCCCGCCACCATGGGCGAGGTCATCCGCGTGCCGATGCCGCCGCTGACCGAGGAGCGCCGCAAGGAGCTGACCAAGGTCGTCAAGGGCGAGGGCGAGAGCGCCAAGGTGGCGGTGCGCAATCTGCGCCGCGACGCGAACGAACAGTTCAAGAAGCTGGTCAAGGACAAGAGCATCTCGGAAGACGACGAGCGTCGTGGCCAGGACGAGGTGCAGAAGCTGACCGACCGCTATGTCGCCGAGATCGACAAGCTGGTCGCCGAGAAGGACAAGGAGATCATGACGGTCTGAGCCGCGGCGCCGCTCGCCAGTCCCGCCGTGGGCTGGCGCGGCGACGCCGTCGGGGACCCGTCCACCACCATGCACATCAGTTCCACACTCGCCATCCCCGAAACCGGTTACGTACCGGCCCACGTCGCCATCATCATGGATGGCAACGGGCGCTGGGCCACGCAGCGGCATCTGCCGCGGGTCGCCGGCCATAGCCGCGGCCTGGATGCGGTACGTACCGTGGTGGAGGCGTGCGCGGTGCGAGGGGTCAAGTACCTGACGCTGTTCGCCTTCAGTTCCGAAAACTGGCGGCGGCCGGCCGACGAGGTCACCTTCCTGATGCGGCTGTTCATGATGTCGCTGCGGCGCGAGGTGGTGAAGATGCACGCCAACAATATCCGCCTGAAGGTGGTTGGCGATCTGAGCCGCTTCAGCCCGCGCATCCAGCAGCTGATCGCCGACGCCGAGCGCCGCACCGCGGGCAATACCGGCCTGACGGTGACCATCGCCGCCAATTACGGCGGCCGCTGGGACCTGCTGCAGGCGGTGCGCAAGATGCTGCTTCAGCAGCCGATGCTCGACCCCTCGACGATCGAGGAATCGACGCTGGCGCCGCACCTGGCGATGGCCTACGCGCCGGAGCCAGACCTGTTCATCCGCACCGGCGGGGAACAGCGCATCAGCAATTTCCTGCTGTGGCAGCTGGCCTATTCCGAGCTCTATTTCACCGACGTGTTCTGGCCCGACTTCGACGCGGCCGAACTGGACAGGGCGTTCGCCTCGTACCGGCAGCGCGAACGGCGTTTCGGCCGCACCAGCGCGCAGGTCGTGGCGCCGTCCGGGCTGTCCGGCACCGCCTGAGCGGGCCGGCCGCTCGCCATCGAACCAACCGGGACTCGCAGCGCATGCTTCTTACCCGTGTCATCACCGCCCTGTGCCTGTTGCTGCTGATCCTGCCGATCCTGTTCCTGGCGCCGCCCGCGGCGCTGGCCGGCCTGATGGCGGTGATCGTGGCGCTGGCCGCCTGGGAATTCGGCCGCCTGCTCGGCCTGCGCGGCGCGGGCCCGTGGATCTACGCGATCGCCTGCGTGGTCGCGATGATCGCCTGGCATGACCTGCCCGCGCGCGGCGCCATGCTGTGGCTGATGCAGGCCGCGGTGGTCGCCTGGGGCGTCGCCATCGTGCTGCTGGCCCGCGGCGTGCGCAAGGCCACGCCGGCCTTCGCGATCGTTGCCGGCCTGGTCGGCCTGGTGATCCTGCCCGCCTTCGGCCATGCCGCGATGCTGCTGCGCGGCCTCGGCGTGGGCGTGCTGCTGTCGGCCGCGGCGCTGGTCTGGGCCGCCGATATCGGCGCCTATTTCGTCGGCAAGACGATCGGCCGCCGCAAGCTGGCGCCGTCGATCAGCCCCGGCAAGTCGTGGGAGGGCGCGATCGGCGGCTGGCTGTTCGCGCTCGCCGTGGCGCTGTCGCTGGCGGCCACCCACGCCTTCGCGCCGACCTGGTTCGATCGTGTGGCCGACCGCAACGGCCTGCTGGTGGTGGCGCTGCTGACCACGCTGATGGTGATCGCCAGCGTGGTGGGCGACCTGTTCGAATCGCTGCTCAAGCGGCAGGTCGGCAAGAAGGACAGCAGCCGGCTGCTGCCCGGCCACGGTGGCGTGCTCGACCGCATCGACGCGCTGCTGCCGGTGCTGCCGCTGGCCGCGCTGCTGATCCTGTATCTCTGATTTTCCCCAGGCCTCTTTCATGCGTCGCATTACCGTCCTAGGCGCCACCGGCTCGATCGGCGACAGCACGCTGGACGTGATCCGGCGCCATCCCGAGCGCTACGCCGTGCATGCGCTGACCGCGCATCGCCAGATCGACAAGCTGGCCGAGCGCTGCGCCGAGTTCCGCCCGGCGCGGGCGGTGGTCGGCAGCGAGAGCGCGGCCGTCGAGCTGCTCGAGCGGCTGCGCGTAGCCGGCGTGGGCACCGAG
>NZ_JCBAJO010000175.1:0-9926 GCF_059772245.1 Cupriavidus sp. R6-3 | reverse complement strand
CGTCGCGGCGGCCACGCCCATGCCTTCGAAGACGAAGGTATCCATCGCCAGTACGCCGTAGGTGACCGCATCGGTCGCACGCGCGACCTTGGCGGCCCCGGCGACCTTGGCGACCTGTGCCACCTCTGCCGTCTCTGCCGTCTCTGCCGTCTCTGCCACCTCGGCCGCCTTGGCCGGCACAGGCGCGCCGGCGGTTCCCGCCGCGGGGCCTAGCGCCGCCCCCAGCGCGACGAAGAACGGCAGCAGATGCTCGTCGGTCGGATGGGCCCGGCGCGCATGCGGCGCCTCGCTGCGATAACGCGAAATGCGCGCGGTATCGCCGGTGCGCAGCGCCTCGTCCAGCGCGCCGGCCATCCAGCCGCGAAACGCCTCGACATAGGGCTCGGTCGCGCCGCCGTGCTGCACGGGCCGTTCCCCGCCGAACACTTCGCGCAGGTTATGCGTGAAGCTGCCCGAGCCAACCACCAGCACGCCCTCGTCGCGCAGCGGCGCCAGCGCGCGGCCGATCTCGATCTGCACGGCCGGGTCCAGGTAGGGATTCAGCGCCAGCTGCACCACCGGCACGTCGGCATCAGGGAAGAAATACCGCAGCGGCAGCCAGGCGCCGTGGTCGAGCGGCCTGGCATCGTCCAGCGCGACAAAGCCGGCCCCCGGGATGCCGGCGGCCTCGACCAGCGCCTTGACGCGCCCGGCCAGCGCCGGCGAACCTGGCGCGTCGTAGCGCAGCGCATAGAGCTCCGGCGGGAAGCCGCCGAAGTCGTGCCAGGCCTGCTGGCGCTCGGCCGTCGTCACGGCCAGCGTGCTGTAGATCCAGTGCGCCGAGATCACCAGCACCGCGCGCGGGCGCAAGGCGCGCAGCCGCTCGCCCAGCGCATCGAACGCCGGGCCCACCGGGCCGGGTTCGATCGCCAGCATCGGCGAACCGTGGGAGACATAGAGCGCGGGCAACATGGGGATCCTTTCTTCGACAGCGTGGATGCGGGGAATACGGGCCTAGTTTGACAAATCCCCACCGTCGCGGCGTCAAGCGTTGCGGACGCCTCGGTCAAATATTTTGAAATTCAGCGTTGCGGCGTTGTCCCCTGCAAGCGGCGGCGAACTCGCACTAACATGGCGGCTTGCTTGCGGGGTCGCGACCTCGTCCCAACCTGGCCCCACCCAGCCCCACTTGGCTCAACCCGGCCCAACGTGGCCCAAACCGGCCCAAACCGGCCCCAACCCTGCCCCACCGGCCCCAATCGAGACAACGGAGACACGATGACCACCATGCCCGCCACCACCCGACCCAAGCAGGCCGCACCGGCGCCCGACACGCCGCTGGTGCGCTGCGGCTGGTGCGGCACGCTCGAGGACTATTGCCACTATCACGACAACGAGTGGGGCTATCCGGTCGACGACGACCGCCGCCTGTTCGAGAAGCTGTGCCTCGAGGGCTTCCAAGCCGGCCTGAGCTGGCTGACGATCCTGCGCAAGCGCGAGGCCTTCCGCAAGACATTCGCCAACTTCGACGTCGAGAAGGTGGCCCGCTTCGGCGAGCGAGACATCGAGCGGCTGCTGGGCGATGCCGGCATCGTGCGCCACCGCGGCAAGATCGAGGCGGCGATCAACAACGCCCAGCGCGCGCTCGAACTGCTGGAGACCGAGTCCTCGCTGGCCGCCTATCTGTGGCGCTACGAGCCCGACCCGAAGAGCCGGCCTGCCGTGCTGACGCCGGAGGTACTGCGCACGATGACGACCTGCCCGGAAGCCACCGCGCTGTCCAGGGACCTGAAGAAACGTGGCTGGCGCTTCGTTGGGCCGACCACGATGTATGCGCTGATGCAGGCGATGGGCATGGTCAACGACCACCAGCAGGGATGCTGGGCGCGCGAGGAAGCGCAACGTAAACGAGCGGCGTTCAAGGTGCCGCGGTAGCGGGACCGCGGTTGGGGCGGTTGGGGCGGCTGGGGCGGCTGGGGCGGTTGGGACGGTCGGGGCGGTCGGCGCGGTTGGGGCGGACGGGCTGCGTGCCTGGGACGCATGGGCATCCCAAGGTACATGGCGTCTCCAACCTGCCGAACGTGCCCAAACGTGCTTGGCGGCCCTACGTACGTAAACGCACATCCAGCCGCCGCTCCGCGCAACGGTGCCCCATGGTCTTTAAAGATTGTTTACGTATACGTAGATAGTAGTAGTAGGTAAACGGCGCCCTCCACAGTGGATAAGGCCGCCGGGCCCTTGCTGCACAAGGGCTGGCGGACTGTATAAGGCTTAGGGGAAAACCCGACGTATACGGGATAACCCGATGCCCTCGCGGAAACGGGTTCGGAGCGCGCCGGACTTGTTCGTCCGCGGTCCACAGGCGCCCCACAGGCTGCCCAGCGCTTGTCCCTCGTGCGGCACACAGGACGGGCACAGGGTTGTCCCCGGAGTTATCCCCAGGGCGCCGTGAAAACGCCTTGCGCGGGTCAGTGCGAACTCGGCCGCAACGCCCGCCGGCCGCGCTGCACCAGCATCACGCCGGCCAGCACGATGGCGCCGGCGATCACGCCGCCGACCAGATTGATCAGCAGCGGCCCCAGCCAGGACAGGAAGGGTCCGACGCCGGGGATGGCCGCAAGCCATTGCGCGGCGGTCTCTTCCAGATGGTGCGCCCACGGCAGGCCGTGAACGAGGATGCCGCCGCCGACCAGGAACATCGCGATCGTGCCGGCCACCGACAGCGTCTTCATCAGGATCGGCGCCAGCCGCAGCAGGCCATCGCCGATGCGGCGCGCGACGCCGTTGCCGCGGCCGCTCAGATAGAGCCCGGCATCGTCGAGCTTGACGATGCCCGCCACCAGCCCGTAGACCCCCACCGTCATCAGCAGCGAGATCGCGGTCAGCACCGCCAGCCGCGTGCCGAACGGCGCGTTGGCGACCGTGCCGAGCGAGATCACGATGATCTCGGCGGACAGGATGAAGTCGGTGCGCACCGCGCCCTTGATCTTTTCCTTCTCCAGCGCGACCAGGTCGACCGCGGGATTGGCCGCCGCCTGCCGCAGCGCGGCGCGCTCGACCGCCTCCCGGGCGCGCTCGGTCGGTTCGGCGTGGCCGGGCAGGTAGCGGTGGGCGAGCTTCTCGAAGCCCTCGTAGCACAGGAAGGCGCCGCCGATCATCAGCAGCGGCGTCACGGCCCACGGCGCGAAGGCGCTGATGGCAAGCGCCGCCGGGACCAGGATCACCTTGTTGCGCAGCGAACCCAGCGCCACCGCCCACACCACCGGCAGCTCGCGCTCGGCCTTCAGGCCGGTCACCTGCTGCGCGTTCAGCGCGAGGTCGTCGCCGAGCACGCCCGCGGTCTTGCGCGCGGCGACCTTGCTCATCGTGGCGACGTCGTCGAGGATCGTCGAAATATCGTCGAGCAGCGCAAGCAGGCTGGCACCGGCCATCTCAGCGGCCTCCCTGCGGCAGCTGGCCTGCAACGGTACGGCGATCGAAACTCGGCATGGTTCGGGCTCCTGTGGTGTTGGAGAATCGGCAAGGCGCCGCGGGCCGCGGCCGGGACCGCGAGTGGCGCCGCCATCGCGCCATACTGCCATAGCCGCTCCCGCTTCCAGCATGGCGGGCATGTCGGATTTTGTCTGATTTTTTTACGTCACTTGGATCTGTAGCATGGGGCGTCATGCGCAGGCTCCGGGCGGCTGTTGCGCCGGCGCCCCGCCTCTCCCCAATTCCACCCGGTCGCCCATGCCCCAAACCCTTGCGCGCAGCGATCTGCTGCGTACGCTCGTCATTCCCCTGCTGCTTGCGGCGCTTCTTGTCGCGGACCTGCTGACCCCGCTCGGCGTCGCCGAGTGGATCTTCTATCTGCTGCCGATCTGCCTGTGCGTGTTCGTCGACCGGCCGATGATGCCGCTATGGACGGCCGCCGGGGCGACCCTGCTGATGGCGGCCGGCTATATCTTCTCGCCGGGCGGGGGCGATCCGACCATCGGCCTGATCAACCGCCTCTGCGGCACCGTGGTGATGTGGTTCCTCGCCGCGGCGATCTACCGCTATATCGCCAGCCAGCTGCAGATGCGCCGCTTCGTCTGGCTGCAGGAGGGCCAGGTACGCGTGGTCCAGCAGACCCGCGGACTCGATACGCCGGCCGAGGTCGGCACCGCGCTGCTGCGCGCGCTGGTGCCGCTGGTGCAGGCCCAGGCCGGCGTGGTCTACCGGCTCGAGGACGCCAGCCTGAAGCGGCTGGCGGGCTGGGCCGCGCCGGCGGACACGCCGGAGAACCTGGCGCTCGGCGAGACGCTGGCCGGACAAGCCGCCAGCGAGAACCGGCCGCTGCTGGCGCGCGGGCTGTCCTCGCACTATCTGCGCATCGGCTCGGCGCTGGGGCGCGACGTGCCGCAGGCGGTGCTGGCCGCGCCGCTGACCTCGGACGGCCATGTGGTCGGCGTGGTGGAGCTGGCCTTCGCCAGCGCGCAGCCGAAGCTGGACGATGCCGTCGAACTGATCGGGCGCGTTGCCGAGGCGGCCGGCGTGGCGCTGACCGCCTCCGCCTATCGCGCGCGTCTGGAGACGCTGCTGGCTCAGACCCAGCGCCAGGCCGAGGAACTGCAGGTCCAGCAGGAGGAGCTGCGCGTTTCCAACGAAGAACTGGAGGAACGCGGACGCGCGCTGATGGAGTCGCAGGCGCGGCTCGAGACGCAGCAGGCCGAGCTCGAGCAGAGCAACGTCCAGCTGGAGGAACACACCCAGCTGCTGGAGGCGCAGAAGCGCGACCTGCTGCAATACCAGGCCGAGCTGGCCGCCGGCGCGCGGGCGCTGGAGCGCGCCAACCAGTACAAGTCCGAGTTCCTGGCCAACATGTCGCACGAGCTGCGCACCCCGCTCAACAGCGCGCTGATCCTGGCCAAGCTGCTGCAGGACAACAAGGAAGGCAACATGACGCCCGAGCAGGTGCGCTATGCCGCCACCATCCATTCGGCCAATACCGACCTGCTGAACCTGATCAACGACATCCTCGACCTGTCCAAGATCGAGGCCGGCCATCTGACGGTGCAGCCCGAGCCGGTCGACATCGAGGCGTTGGTCGGCGGCCTCGCGCAAGGCTTCGCGCCGATCGCCGCGCAGAAGTCGGTGCAGTTCCGCATCGAGCGCGCGCCGGACCTGCCCGCGACGCTGGTGACCGACAACGTGCGGCTGCAGCAGATCCTGCGCAACCTGCTGTCCAACGCCTTCAAGTTCACCGAGCGCGGCGAGGTGACGCTGTCGGTCACGCGCGATGGCCACGACGGCATGCGCTTCGCCGTGCGCGATACCGGCATCGGCATTGCGCGCGACAAGCAGGCCATCATCTTCGAGGCCTTCCAGCAGGCCGACGGCACCACCAGCCGGCGCTATGGCGGCACGGGCCTGGGCCTGTCGATCTCGCGCCAGCTGGCGCAACTGCTCAACGGCACGCTGACGGTCGACAGCGAACCGGGGGCCGGCAGCACCTTCACGCTGACGCTGCCGCTGGAATTCATCGGACCGGCCGCGCCGGCGGCGGCCGTCTCGTCGGTCCCCCCTGCCCCGGCGGCGGTGCTCGAAGCGGCGGCCCAGGTCGCGGCCGAAGGCGGCATCGACGTGACCGAGGCGCTGACCTCGCCGCAACCCGCGCCGGTGCCCGAGGCGGTCGCCGCGATGTCCGCGCCGACGCATGCCGCCGGCGCAAGACAAGGGCACACGGCGCAGATGTCGCACACCACGCCCACGACGCAGAGCGCGTCTCCGATCACGATCAGCGCGCCGCCGCTGCACACCATGCTCGGCCCGGCACCGATCGACGACGACCGCGACCGGCGCTCGCGCGGCAACCGCCTGATCCTGGTCATCGAGGACGACGTCGCCTTCGCGCGGATCCTCTACGACCTGGCGCACGAACTCGACTTTGACTGCCTGCACGCGACCACCGCGCAGCAGGGGCTGGAGCTGGCGCGCGAATACCAGCCCTGCGGCATCCTGCTCGATGTCGCGCTGCCCGACCATTCGGGGCTGACGCTGCTCGACTGGCTCAAGCGCGACCCGGCCACGCGGCATATCCCGACCCACCTGGTGTCGATCAGCGACCATGCCGAGGCGGCGCTGCACCGCGGCGCGATCGGCTACACGCTCAAGCCGAGCGGCCGCGACGACCTCGCCAGCGTGATCCGCGAACTGGAAGCGCGCATGGCGCGAGGCGGCATGCGCACGGTGCTGGTGGTCGAGGACGACGCCACGCTGCGCGAGAGTATCCGCGCGCTGCTGCAATCGGCCGACATCGACATCGTCACCGCCGACACCGTGTCGGCGGCGCTGGCGCGGCTGTCGGAACGCCGCTTCGATTGCGTGGTGATGGACCTGGCGCTGCCGGACGGCTCGGGCCACGACCTGCTCGAGCAGATGGCGGCCGATGCCTCGTATTCGATGCCGCCGGTGATCGTCTACACGGGCCGTCAGCTGTCGGCCGAGGACGAGCAGCAGCTGCGCCGCCATTCCAAGTCGATCATCATCAAGGGCGCGCGCTCGCCCGAGCGGCTGCTCGACGAGGTCACGCTGTTCCTGCACAGCGTCGAATCGGCGCTGCCACCGGAACACCAGCGCATGCTGCGCGCGGTACGCAGCCGCGACGATGCCTTCGAGGGCCGCCGGCTGCTGCTGGTGGAGGACGACGCGCGCAATATCTTCGCGCTGTCCAAGGTCATCGAACCGCTCGGCGCGCAGGTCGAGATCGCGCGCAACGGCCGCCAGGCCCTTGAAATTCTCGACGGCCGCGACGATATCGACCTGGTGCTGATGGACATCATGATGCCGGAGATGGACGGACTGACCGCGATGCGGCATATCCGCCAGGATGGCCGCCACGCGCAATTGCCGATCATCGCGCTGACCGCCAAGGCGATGTCGTCCGATCGCGAGGCCTGCCTGCTGGCCGGGGCCAACGACTACATCGCCAAGCCGATCGATATCGACAAGCTGCTTTCGCTGTGCCGGGTATGGCTGCACGCGCGCTGACCCCTCCCGTCCGCCCTTCGACCGGCCCCATGCCGGCCGACGACGCCTTCGCGGCCGTGCCCGCCGACGACTTCGAGATCGAGCTCGAATTGCTGCTCGAGGGCATCTTCCGCAAGTACCAGCACGACTTCCGCGGCTATTCGCGCGCGTCGCTGCGGCGCCGGCTGTCGCAGGCGCTGCGCGACCTGCGGCTCGACACGCTGTCGCAGTTGCAGGACCGCATGCTGCGCGATCCCGCACTGTTCGGGCGGCTGTTCCAGTACCTGACGGTGCAGGTCAGCGAGATGTTCCGCGATCCCTCCTACTTCCGCGCGATCCGCGAACATGTGGCGCCCGTGCTCAAGACCTATCCGTCGATCACGGTGTGGGTCGCCGGCTGCAGCACCGGCGAGGAGCTGTGGTCGCTGGCGATCCTGTTTGCCGAGGAGGGCCTGCACGAGCGCACCACCTTCTATGCGACGGACATCAACCCGGCGGCGCTGGCCGAAGCGCGCGCCGGGGTCTACGACGCCGGCCGGCTGCGCGGCTTCGGCCGCAATTACCTCGCCGCGGGCGGCCGGCATTCGCTGGGCGACTACTATCACGCCGCCTATGGCAAGGCCAAGTTCGATGCCGGCCTGGTCTCGCGCGCGGTGTTTGCCGACCACAGTCTGGCGACCGACAGCGTGTTCCAGGAAGCGCAGCTGATCTCGTGCCGCAACGTGCTGATCTACTTCGACCGCGCGCTGCAGGACCGCGCGCTCGGGCTGTTCCGCGACGCGCTGGTGCGCCACGGTTTTCTGGGGCTGGGCAGCAAGGAAACGCTGCAGTTCAGCGCGCACGCGGAGGCGTTCGAGGCGGTGATGCCGTCGGACCGGTTGTATCGCAAGCGGTGAAGTCGCGCCGGCATCGCCGCATCGACATCGCTCTATCGACATCGCCATTTCAACATCGGCACATTGACATCACCGCATTGACTCCACCGCATTGACTCCACCGCATTGACACGACTTATCGCCGCATGAACGCCTCCATCGCCAACCCGTCCCCCGCGCCCGACGCCGTCGTCATCGGCGGCTCGGCTGGCGGCATCGAGGCGCTGAACGTGCTGCTGCCGATGCTGCCGGCGGCCTTCCGTCCGGCGCTGATCGTGGTGCTGCATCTGCGGCCGGATACACCGAGCCTGCTGCCGCAGCTGTTCTCGCTGCGCTGCGCGCTGCCGGTCTGCGAAGCCGAGGACAAGATGCCGGTGCGGCACGGCCACCTGTACCTGGCGCCGCCCGACTATCACCTGCTGGTCGAGCGCGACAGCCGCCACGGTGGCGCTTACTCCGGCAGTCACGTCGGTACTCCCGTTGGAAATCTCGGCAGCGAGCGCGCCGAAGGCGTGCATTTCGCGCTGTCGGTCGATCCGCCCGAGCGCTTCTCGCGCCCGTCGATCGACGTGCTGTTCGAGTCCGCCGCGCATGCCTGGCGCGAGGCGCTGCTCGGCATCCTGCTCAGCGGCGCCAACGACGACGGCGCGCGCGGGCTCGAGACCATCCGCCACTGCGGCGGACGAACCTGGGTGCAGGCCCCGGACACCGCGTCGGCCGAGACCATGCCGGCCGAGGCGATCGCGCGCGGCGCGGTCGACGAGGTGCTGACCCTGGAAGCGATCGGCAGCCGGCTGCGGCGCGCCGTCCACTGAAACCTTGCCATGTCCGATCCCATCAAGATCCTGACCGTCGACGACATCGCCAGCAATCTGACCGCGCTCGATGCGGTGCTGGCGCGACCCGATGTCGAACTGGTGCACGCCAACTCCGGCCCGCAGGCGCTGGACCTGCTGCTGCAGCACGAGTTCGGCCTGGCCATCCTCGACGTGCACATGCCGGGCATGGACGGCTTCGAGCTGGCCGAGCTGATGCGCGGCAGCACCCGAACCAACCATATCCCGATCCTGTTCCTGACCGCGGCCGGCTACGACAGCCAGCGCACGTTCAAGGGCTATGCGACCGGCGCGGTCGATTTCCTCTACAAGCCGCTGGACGCCAACATCCTCGCCGCCAAGGTCGATGTGTTCGTGCAGCTGGCCCGGCAGAAGCAGCAGCTGGCCGAGCAGCTCGCCACCACGCAGCGGCTGCTGAAGGCCAACGAGATGCTGATGGCGGTGCTGGCGCACGACCTGCGCACGCCGCTGTCGGCGATCCTGGCTTCGACCTCGTTCCTCGAGCGCTTCTGCCACGACCAGAAAACCGCGCCCGCGGTCGAGCGCATCCGCCGCAGCGGCACGCGCATGGTGCGGATGGTCGATCAGCTGCTCGACGTCGCACGGCTGCACGGCGGCCGCATGCAGCCCGCGGTGCAGCGCGAGGACCTGCATGCGCTGTGCGCGGCGATCGTCGACGAACACGAGAGCCGGCACGGCAAGGGCCGGCTGCTGCTGGAACGTTTCGGCGATACGGTGGCGACGGTGGACCCCGGGCTGCTGTCGCAGGTGCTGGCCAACCTGATCGGCAACGCGCTGCAGCATGGCGACCCGGCAGTGCCGGTGCGCGTGCGTGTCGAGGGCACGGACGAGCGCGTGACGGTGGCGGTCAGCAACGGCGGCGCGATCCCGCCTGACCTGCTGCCGCATCTGTTCGACGCCTTCCGCTCGGGGCGCTCGGCCACCGAATCCGAGGGGCTGGGGCTGGGCCTGCATATCGCGCGCGAGCTGGCGATGCTGCATGGCGGCGATATCGAAGTCGTTTCGCGCGAGGGGACGGGAACGACCTTCACGGTGTGGGTGCCGCGGCAGGGGGGTGTGTAGCCGTTCGCTGGTCGTTTGGGGGCGCCCGTCGTCGGGTACCCTGCTCCCGTGACGCTGGTCCTCTGCGCACTGTTCATTCGGCGCGCGCGTCATTGGGCGCTGGTCATTCGGTCCGTAATACCCGCGCCATCTGCTGCGCCGCCTCCTGCAGCACCGGCACCGC
>NZ_JCBAJO010000174.1:0-9963 GCF_059772245.1 Cupriavidus sp. R6-3 | reverse complement strand
ACGCCGTCACCGTGTCGAGCCACTGGACGGCGCCGCTGCGGGTATGGCGGCGGATCGTGAAGCGGCCGATGCCGCCCGCGCGCGCCGCGTCCAGCGCCTTGCCGGCATTCGTACGGCAGCCTTGCGGAATCAGGTCGATCCAGCGCTCGCCGAGCACCGGTTCGTCGTCTTCGATCTCGAGCAGGCGGTAGGTGGTCGCGTTGGCGTACAGCACGCGTCCGTCCAGATCGAGCACGCGGATGCAGTTCGGACTGTTTTCCAGGATGCTGCGGCTGAATCGTTCGCTCTCGCGCAGCGCCGCCTCGGCGCGCATGCGATCGTCGATGTCCTCCAGCGTGCCGTACCAGCGCAGCACGCGGCCCTCGCCGTCGCGGCGGGCGGCGGCGCGCGAGCGGAACCAGCGGTATTCGCCGCCGCGCATGCGCAGCCGGAAGGCCTTGTCGAACGGCGCCCCGCTGTCGACGCTGGCCTGCCAGCGCCGCAGCGTTTCGTCGAGATCGTCGGGGTGGACCTGGCCGGTCCAGCCGGTCCCCATGCCCTGCTCCACCGCCATGCCGGTCAGTTCCTCCCAGCGCGGCCCGGCTTCGGACACCAGGCCTTGCGCGTCGGCGGTCCACTGCACCTGTGGATTGAGTTCGACCGAATGACGGTAGTGCTCTTCGCTCTCGCGCAGCGCGCTCTCGGCCCGGCGGATGTCGGTGATATCGATGATCGAGGCGATCACGACGGGCATCGGGGCCCCGCCCGGTCCGGCCAGCATGACGCGGCGCTTGCGGGTGGCCAGCACGCGCTTGCTGCCGTCGGCGGCGGTCAGGGTCTCCTCGACCTCGCGCTCCTCGCCGGTGTCGAACACCTCGTCGTCGACCGCCCAATAGCCGTCGGCCTGTTCCTTGGGCAGGAAGTCGTGATCGGTCCGGCCGAGCAGGGTCGCGCGGCTGTGGCCCATCAGCTCGCACATCTGGTCGTTCAACAGCAGCCAGCGATGCGCGCGGTCCTTGACCAGTACCGGATGGGGCAGCGCGTTGAGCAGCGCCTCGAGGGCGGCCGCGCCGCGGTCGCCGCGAAACAGCGCGAAGGGTTGCCGGCCATCGTCCGATGGCGCTTCTTGTCGGCCTGGCGCGGCGCGAGGGGTCATGGGCGTGGTGATGGTTGCATGGCGGACGGAAGGCGCGTCGTGGGGGCCGACTGGGCCGGTACCGGGCCATTGGGCGGCACTGTAGCGCACCTCCGATGCCCCTCGCTATCCAGCGCTGTCCGACACTCGATGAGCGGCCATCCGGGCAGGAAGACCCAGGCGATAGCGCTTCGCCGCTGCCTGAGGTCGAAGTGGACTCTCGCTATGCAACTGATTGCATAGCACCCTGCGCGCTGCTATTCTTATTGCAACTGGTTGCATAGCGCGAACACGCCGGGCATACGGATCCGGGCTCGCCGTAGCGCCAACCGGTGTCCCCCACTCGAAGAGGAGAGCCTGATGGAAGTCGACGACCAGCCCCTGTCCGACGCCGCCCGCCGCACGCTGGCGACCTGGCATCGGTTGCTGGAACGCAATGCGATGGAGGAACTGGACCCGCTGCTGTCGGACCGGATCGTGTTCCGCTCCCCGGTCGCGCATACCCCCTACCCTGGACGCGAGGCGATCAAGCTGGTGCTGAAGACCGTCAATACGGTGTTCCAGAACTTCCGCTATCACCGCACCTTCGCCAGCACCGACGGCAGCAGCGTCGTCCTCGAATTCAGCGCCGAGGTCGACGGGAAGGCGCTCAAGGGCATCGACATGCTGCGCTTCGACGAGGAAGGCCGGATCGTCGAGTTCGAGGTAATGGTGCGCCCGATGAGCGGGTTGCAGGCGCTGGGCGCGGCGATGGGCGAGCGGCTCGGCGCCGCGAGGGAAACGCTGACGGGCAAGGCGCCGCGCGCGAAACCGTGACAGGGAAGGCGCCGCGGCATTGAGCCGGCGGCGCCGTGGGATGTGCCCTGGGGGGCGTGCCCCCCCAGGTGTGTGGCACTGGGGTGTGCCCTGGTGTGGCCGCGAGGGGCCGGTGCTCGCCGCTCAGTCGGCGAAGGCGCCGGCCTTGCGCAGCATCGGCTGCCACTTGTCGCTTTCCGCCTTGAGCCAGGTCTTCAGCCCTTCGGGCGTCTGCTTGGCCGGCGGCACGATCTCGGCGCCCAGCTCATCCAGGCGCTTGACCACCGCCGGGTCCTTCAACGCGGCCTGCAGCGCGGCGGTCAGGCGCGCCACCACCGGCGCCGGCGTGCCCTTCGGCGCGTACACGCCGTGCCACACCTTCATCTCGAAGCCCTTGAGCCCGCCTTCCTGCAAGGTCGGCGCATTGGGCAAGGCACGGATCCGCTGCGGCGTGGTGACGCCGTACAGCTTGACCTTGTTGGCGGCGATCTGCGGCAGCGTCGCGGTGGTCTGGTCGCACAGCACGTCGACCTGACCGCCCAGCAGCGCCGTCATGGCCGGCGCCGTGCCCTGGAACGGAATCACGTTCAGCTTGACGTTGGTGGCCTGCTCGAACAGCAGCCCGCACAGCTGCGAGACCGCGCCGAGGCCGGCGTTGGCCAGATTGATCTTCGACTCGTTCTGCTGCACGTAGCGGACCAGTTCGGCGGTGTTGTTGGGCGGCAGGTCCTTCTTGCCCAGCAGCGTCATCGGCACGTCCGCGACCTGGCCGATGTACTCGAAGTCCTTCAGCGGGTCGTACGACAGCTTGCGGTACAGCGCCGGCGCGGTGGCCATGCCGTTGTGGTGGATCAGCAGCGTATAGCCGTCGGCCTCGGCGCGGGCGACATAGGCCGGCGCGATGGTGCCGCCCGCGCCGGTGCGGTTCTCGACCACCACGCTTTGGCCGAGGTGCCTGGACATGGCCTGGCCCAGGCTGCGCGCGACCACGTCGGTGGGACCGCCCGCGGAGAACGGCACCACCAGGGCGATCGGCTTGTGCGGGAAGGGATCGGCCGCCTGCACGCCGGCCGCGGCAAACAGGCCGAGCGCCGCGACGGTCAGGCGGCGCAGCGAAGCGAGCGGTCGAAGGGAACGGGTGGACGCAGTAGGAACAGCCATGGCGATGTCTCCGGATGTAATGCCCTGCGTATCCAGGGCTCGAAATCGCCGTAGTGTCGGCCAACCGACCGCTTCGGCGCCATCTGCCATTGCTTAAGCCATCGTACGGGTCAGCGGAAGCCGGGTTTATGCGGATCGTTGGTACCGGGGGTGCGGCTGCGCTCTTGCGGCGCCCCTTGCCGCCGGTCCTTGCTGCGGACCGCCGTTGCGCTTGCCGGTGGGGCGTCGCCGAAGACGGATCAGCGCTGCAGCGCGTCTTGCCCGTCGTCGGCCGCCATCCGCTGGAGATGCGCCACCAGCATGCGCGCGGCCGGCGACAGGCTCTGCTCGTCGCGGAAACAGATCGCGAAGCGCCGATGCGCCCAGCCGTCGGTCAGCGGCACGACGCGCACGTCCAGGCTCGCGGCGACCGGTTCAACCACCTCGCGCGGCATGATCGCCAGGCCCAGCCCGGCGCGCACGCAGCGCAGCGAGGCGTCGAAGGTCGACACCACCGCCCGATAGGTCACCGGCCGGCCGACGATCGCTGCGTGGCGCGCCAGCATGGTGTGCACCGCGGTCTGCGCCGGCAGGCCGATATGGTCGAAGTCCAGCGTATCGGAGAACGCGCATTCGTTTGCTTCGGCGAGCGGATGCGAGGCGTGCACCACCGCAGCCAGATGGTCGGCGCGATAGGGCCGCGTGGCGAGCCCTTCCAGATCGGCGGCATCCCAGCAGATGCCGAGCGGCGCCGAGCCCTCCCGCACGGCCCGCACCACCTCTCGGCTCACGCCCTCCTCGACCGAGACGCGGATATCGCGATGCTCGGGCGGCTGCAGGAAGCCGGCGATATCGTCGGGCAGCGACTCCGCCATTGACGACACCGTGGCCAGCAGCCTGACCTGCCCCTTGATGCCCGAGCCGTAGTCGGCCATGTCGCGCGCGACCCGATCGGCCGCGGCCAGCATCGCCCGCGCATGCTCGAGCAGGATCTCGCCGGCCGGCGTCGGAATCACGCCTCGCCGGCGCCGCTCGAGCAACTGCGCGCCGACCGTATCCTCGAGCTGCGCCAGCCGCTTGCTGATCGCCGACGCGACGATATGCTGCTGCTCCCCGGCCCGCGCCATATTGCGCGTCTCGCAGACCGCGACAAACAGGCGCAGGCTGGTCAAATCCAGGTCCCGCATCGTGGGCTTGCTCCTTGGCAACGCTAACGGCTCGTCAGGGGGCAAATCATAGCGCGCCGTTTCCCGGCAGGAGGCATATCCCCTTCGCTGAACGAGAACGCCATCGCCAGCGGCGACAGGAGCAAACCCACGCTGCATCACCACGTGTATTTCACCCCCGCCCGGACCACGTACTGGTGATAGCGCTGCTCGCCCCATGCGCCCGCCAGGTTGGCCCAGCCGGTCCAGCGCTTGTCGAGCTGCGCGTTGACGCCGAGCTTGGCCTCGTAGCGGTTCTCGGGATAGAGATCGCCGACGGTGACGCGGTCGAAGGTCATGCGGCGGTCGGTGTCGGCGTGCCACCAGTTCAGCGTCAGATAGGGCTGGATGCGGCGCGTGTCGCCCTGGATGAAGGTGCGATGCAGGCGCAGGCCGAGGCGCGTGATCGGACCGTGCGCATCGCCGCCGGCGATCCGTGTACCGTTGGTTTCCGCGATGTCGTCCTGCCGATAGTCGACATAGATCAGCTGCGCCTGCGGCTCGATCACCCAGCCGCCACGCAGCGGGATCGCATAGCCGACCTCGCCCGACACCGCCAGTCCATGCGCGTCGTACTTGACCGCCGGCAGCCCCGCTCCCTCCACCCGCTGGTCGAACCACCCGTACTGGAACCAGGTATCGGCATAGGCGCCGAGCTTGTTGTGGTCGTTCTGGTACCAGGTGCCATAGACGCCCGCGCTGAAGCCGTCGACCTTGCCGCGGGCGCGAGCCGGATTGCCGGCGGCCTCGGCGTCGGTGCTCGCCGCCAGATAGCTGCCCATCACGCCGAGATGGACGCGGTCCGCGGTGCCGAACAGCGCCCACTTCGCCAGCTCGGCGCCGCCCTGCAGCAGAAAGGTATCGGTATCGACCTGGAAGTTGCCGTCGCGGCTGTGGCTGCCCTCCCACTTGCCGACCACGCGCAGCCACCCGGAGCGCGGCTGCTGGCTGGCCGGCGCGAAGCCCTGCGAGTCGACGAACTGCGGCTCGCCGAGCCGGTCGTGCAGGCTGTGCACGAACATCTCGCCGGCGACGCGGCGATTGGCGAGGTACGCCGCCGCTTCGGGCCGGAACAGCGGCCGCGGCGGCAGCGGCCCGGGCGGCGTCGATTCGCGCTCGGAACGCAGATACCACGACTGCGGCGACGAGGGATCGAGGCTGCCGCGAAACAGCCGGTACTCGTAGGCGCCGGCCACCACGCGGCCATCGAGCGCGAAGGCGTCGGTCGTGGTGGTGGCGCCGCTGGTCGCCTCGACCACCTGGATGCCGTTCGCGGTCGTCAGCGCGCCCGCACCGCCGGCGTTGACGATCCGCAGCCGTGACTGTCCGCCGGCACTGCCCTGCACCACCAGCTTGTCCGACGGCGAATCGTCGGCATCGAGCCGCGTGTTCAGCGCGATCAGTCCGCCGACCCCGGTGTATTGCTGCACCGTCAGCGTCTTGAAGGCACCGGCCACCGGCGGCGCGAATACGACCTGGCTCGCATCGATTGTCAGCCGCGTCAGGTTGGAATTGCCGGTCATGTCCCAATGCGTGTTCCGTCTCAGGCTCACATCGGACACGCTGCCCGGCTCGGTCAAGGCCGCGCCGGTGATGCGGCTGTTGTCCGCGACGATCGTGCCGAAGCCCGGCTCGGGGCCGGTGGTGACGATCGTGGTGCCGGTCGCCATCGACGGATCGCGTTCGGTCGCCAAGGGATTCGAGGATGCCTCGTTGTCCCGCTGCTCGCCCGGCGGCTGCATCGTGCGGCGGGCCGCCGCGGCAAAGGCGTCGTTCGGTCCGACCCGCAGCCACAGCGTGCCGCCGCTGACGGCGGCATCGCCCAGCCCGACCGTTGCGGTGCCCCCCGCTACGGCGATGGCAGGACCGGAGGCGCTGGTCAGCCGACTGCCGCCAATCAAGTCGGCGCGCGAGTGGGTTCCCGACAACCCCGTGAGGAACAGGGTCGAGGCATCGGTGCCGCTCGCCTCAGCCGTAATCCCCGTCGCGGTGACCGTGGCCCCCTGGTACACCGCAAAGGCATGGGCGCCGTTGCCCTGCGTGCCGACCGCGGTGCCGGCGAGCGCCGCCGACGATCCGTCGCCGATCGCGCTCAGGCCGTGACTGCCATCGCCGGTGGTGCGCACGGTGCCACGCGCCATCGCCAACGTGCCGGCGCTGAACACGGCGGCGCCCGGTGCATCGGCGCCGGCGGTCGACACGGTGACCTCGGTGGCGTTGAGCGTGGTGCCGGCATCGCCGACGAACAGGCCGACCGCGCGCTCGCCGCCGGTCGTCACCGCGCCACGCAGCAGCGCGATGCTGCCGCCTGCGCGGGCATAGGCGCCGTAGCCGTCGATGCCGGCGGTGGTCACGGTGCTGTCCGTCGCGGCAAGTTGGCCGGTGTGGGTGGCAAACCAGCCGGCGGCACTGTCGCCGCGGATATTGGCCGTCGTGCGCACGGCGTCGATACGCGCGCCGTCGGTAGCGAAGGCGCCGTGCGCGTTGCTGCCGGCGGTCGCCACAGTCGCGTCGGCGATCGCGATCCGCGCGCCCGGCCCGCCCATGCCCGAAGCACGCACCGCAGTGCCGGTCGCCCCTTCCGTGACGATCGATCCGCCATTCATCGTGATGGACGCACCCGTCTGCGCGTTCAGGCCATAGCGGCCGGCGGCCGCGGCCTGGCGCACCGTGATGGGCACGCGGGTCAGCGTCAGCGTGCCGCCGCCGACCGCCATCGCCCCGCTGCCGCCTCCGGTGGTGGTGATGGACCCTTCGACCAGCGCCGCGCGGCTGCCGGCGCCCTGAACGAATACGCCGTGCGCACGCAGATCGCCGCTCGCGCCGCCGGCGGTCGCGATCGCCGCACCGGACAAGGCGACGCTGCCGCCGGAAAACACGCCGACGCCGAATTCGCCGTTCGCACTGGTGCCGATCGACAGACCGCCCGGCGAGCCGGCGCCCGGCGCCGTCTCCACGACCGCGTTCTGCTCGACGCGCAACGCCTGGCCCGCGGTCGTGCGCGTCGCCAGGCGAATGGGCCCTTGCGTGGTATCGAACACCACGCGGCTGCCGTTCCTGGCAACCAGCGCCCAGCCCGCGCCGGGCGTGGCAGGCACGTCGATCGTGGTACCGCCGGCCACGACCGCGTCCTGCGCGTCGAGAATGATGGAATTGGTGATGAGGCCCGGGCCGATCGGCGTCTGCGCCTGCGCCTGCGCGCCGATGGCGCCCAGTGCCGCGAGTCCCATGCGTCCGATGCAATGCCTCACCAGTGGTTTGCCGCGCCGCGTGGGCGAGGGACGCGGGGGACGCACCCCCGCTTGCTGACAACAGGTTGTGCGCATGACAGTCTCCCCGGTTTCGAACGACATGCCGGCGGACCATCGTCGTCGGATCCGTGCCGCGGCCTTTCGCCGAAGGCCTGCGTGGGCCCGCCTGCATGGCGGTCTATTCTGCGACTGTCACGCGCAGAGAGTGCGCGTTTTTGTGCCGGGGATTTTTGATCTGCGGCGCTACCGTCACCGGGCGCGCCCTGCTGTCGGCGCATGCCCTGTTCGCATGCGCCGGCGCGAGACCGGGGACTTCAATCGAGGCTGAGCTTCGCCTGCGCGGCGACCTTCTTCCACTTGGCGATTTCGGCGCGGCGGAAGGCGTCGAGCTCGGCCGGCGTCGAGCCGACGGCCTCCGCGCCGAAGCCGGCAAGCTGTTCGGCCACGACCGGGTCCTTCAGCACCTGCGCCAGCGCGCGCGAGACCTGCTCGACGATCGCCGCCGGCGTGCCCGCCGGCGCGAACACAGCGTTCCACTCGTAGCTCTCGTAGCCCGGCACGCCCGCCTCCGCGATGGTCGGCAGTTCTGGTGCGGCCTTCGAGCGCTTGGCGCCGCCGACGGCAACCGCACGCAGCTTGCCGTTCTTGATGTGCTGCCACGCGGAACCCATGCTGGCGAACATCACCGGCACCTGCCCCGCCATCACGTCGACCATCGCCGGACCGCCGCCCTTGTAGGCGACATGCTCAAGCCGCGTGTTTGCCATCAGGTTGAACAGCTCGCCGGCCAGATGCTGCGCCGAACCGTTGCCCGCCGAGGCGAAGTAGACCGGCTTGCCGGCGTTGGCCTGGCCCAGCTTGATCAGGTCGGCCACCGTCTTGACCGGATACGACGGCGTGACCACCAGCGCATTGGGCACGCGCAGCAGCAGCGACACCGGCGCGAAATCCTTCAGCGTGTCGAACTGCATGCGGCTGTGCAGCGCCGGGTTCTGCGCGTGATTCGAGGCATCTAGCATCAGGGTGTAGCCGTCCGGCTTGGCGCGCGCGACATAGGCGCCGCCGATCATGCCGCCCGCGCCGCCGCGGTTGTCGATTACCACCGGCTGGCCGAGCACGCTCGACAGCTTCGGCGCCAGCAGGCGCGCGACCACGTCGACGGTGCCGCCGGGCGGATAGGTGACGACCAGCGTCACCGGCCGCTCGGGATAGGCCGCGGCGGCGGGCGTGGCAACACCGGCCAGCAATACCGCCGAGGCGGCGAACAGACAGGCGCCGGCGCGGCGCGACAGCGTGCGGAACAGGGCAGGCAGCATCATGCGGAGTCTCCTTGGAATTGGAATAGGTTCAGCGCGGTATCGCCGAGCAATTGCCGGCGCTGCGCGGCATCGTCGATCCAGTCGTCGAGCCATTGGCGGGTAGCGCCGTAGGACACGTGTGGATGTTGGGTATGGGGCCAGTCGCTGCCCCACAGCAGGCGCCCGGCGGTGAAGGCCTCCAGCAGCCGCTGTGCCGCAAGCCGCCCCGCCTGCGCGCATTGCGCATCGGGCCAGTTGCGATAGGCGCCGGACAGCTTGACCCAGACCCGTCCGCTGTCGGCGTGGCGCAGCAGAGCGTCGAAACCCGGGTCAGCCACGCCGAGCGCCGGATCGGGCCGGCCGAAATGATCGACGACGATGCGGCAACCGGCCGCCAGCAGCGCGGGCATGACTTCCTGCAGCCGCGCCGCGGGCAGATGCAATTCGACGTGCCAGCCGCGCGCATGGATGCGCTCCAGCAAGCCGCGCCACGGCGCCGTGCCGAGGTCGGGCGCCGGCAGGCCGATCAGGTTCAGCCGGATGCCGACCACGCCGGCGGCGGCCATGGCCTCCAGCTCGGCATCGTCGATGGACGGGTCCACCATCGCCACGCCGCGCAGCCTGGCTGGCTCCGCACGCAGCGCGGCCAGCAGGTAGCGGTTGTCGGTGCCGAGAAAGCTCGGCTGGACCAGCACGCCGTGGGTCAGGCAATTCGCGTCGAGCTGTGCCAGATAGTCGCCCAGCAGCGCGTCGTGGTCCGGCCGGTAGCGCCGGACCGCCGCCAGCGCCAGGCCGTGCTCGAACACATGGGCATGCGAGTCGACGGCGGGTCGCGTCGATGGCGGCGCGGATGGTGACGCAGGCGGCGGCGCGGATGGCGAAGACTGGGACAAGGCGCGGCTCCGGATGGAAAACGGCTGAACGGACAAACGATAGTTCGGACGGATTCTAGGGAGCGCGGGTATAGTTTTCCATTATCCCGAATCTGTTTATTCATACCGTTTCGATATGGAAACCCGCCACCTGCGCTACTTCCTCGCCGTGATCGACCATGGCAGCGTCAGCCGCGCCGCCGACTGGCTCGGCATCGCGCAGCCGGCGCTGAGCACCGCGCTGGCCCGCATGGAGAAGGACCTGGGCGTCCGGCTGTTCGAGCGCTC
>NZ_JCBAJO010000173.1:0-10035 GCF_059772245.1 Cupriavidus sp. R6-3 | reverse complement strand
GCCTCCGGACTGGACCGATGCGGCCCGAGATGCCGCCGGATGCCGGCCCGGTACCGCCAGCACGCCGGCCGGACGCCGCTCGTACACCGCCTCGATGCCGCCCGGACGCCGTCCCGATGCCGCCCGGACACCGCCCGGACGCCGCCCGGACACCGCCTGGAGACCGCCCGGACGCCGCCCGGATGTCGCCCCGATGCCGCCCCGATGCCGCCCCGATGCCGCCCGAACCGGCCGGCAACGACCCCGTAACTGCCGGTAAATCCGGCTGGACGGCGTCACACCGATGGTATGATTAGCGCCAATTTTCGGGCACAAGTGCGCGACGAATGCGGTGCGGGCGGCACGTCCGCGCAGGGCGTCGCGCAGGCTGTCCGGCCTTTCTGGGTGCCGCTCCCGGGCGTGCCTCACCACGGATTCGAACCCATTCAAGACCAACCGTGCGACTGTCCTCGATCAAGCTGGCGGGCTTCAAGTCCTTTGTCGATCCCACCAATTTCCAAGTGCCCGGCCAACTGGTCGGCATCGTCGGTCCCAACGGCTGCGGCAAGTCCAACATCATCGATGCGGTGCGCTGGGTGCTCGGCGAGTCCCGCGCCTCCGAGCTGCGCGGCGAATCGATGCAGGACGTCATCTTCAACGGTTCCACCGCGCGCAAGCCGGCCGGGCGCGCCAGCGTCGAGCTGGTGTTCGACAACGCCGAAGGCCGCGCCGCCGGGCAGTGGAGCCAGTACGCCGAAATCGCCGTCAAGCGGGTGCTGACCCGCGACGGCACCTCGTCCTACTACATCAACAACCAGCCGGTGCGCCGGCGCGACATCCAGGACATCTTCCTGGGCACGGGCCTGGGCCCCCGCGCCTACGCGATCATCGGCCAGGGCATGATCTCGCGGATCATCGAGGCCAAGCCCGACGACATGCGGATCTTCCTGGAAGAAGCCGCGGGCGTGTCCAAGTACAAGGAACGCCGCCGCGAGACCGAGAACCGGCTGTCCGACACGCGCGAGAACCTGACCCGGGTCGAGGACATCCTGCGCGAGCTGTCGGCCAACCTCGACAAGCTCGAGGGCCAGGCCGAAGTCGCGCAGCGCTTCAAGGCGCTGCAGGCCGAGGGCGAGGAGAAGCAGCATCTGCTGTGGCTGCTGCGCAAGCGCGAGGCGCTGGCCGAGCAGGAACGCCATCAGCGCGCGATCGAGCAGGCCCAGATCGACCTGGAAGCGCAGACCGCGCAGCTGCGCCACGTCGAGGCCGAGCTGGAGACGCTGCGCGCCGCGCACTATGCCGCTTCCGACGGCATGCACGCCGCGCAGGGCGCCCTCTACGAGGCCAATACCGAGGTCAGCAAGCTCGAGGCCGAGATCCGCTACGTGGTCGAATCGCGCAACCGCGTGCAGGCGCAGATCGCCGCGCTGACCGCGCAGCGCGAGCAGTGGCAGGCCAAGGCCCAGCAGGCGAGCGACGAGCTCGAGCAGGCCGAGGAGGAACTGGCGCTGGCCGAGGGCCGCACCATCGAGGCGCAGCAGGCGGTCGAGCAGCAGAGCGAGGCGCTGCCGACGCTCGAAGCGCAATGGCGCGATGCGCAGGCCCTGCTGAACGAGCAGCGCACCGGCATCATGCAGGCCGAGCAGGCGCTCAAGCTCGAGGCCGCGCATCAGCGCAACGCCGACCAGATGCTGCAGCAGCTGGAGCAGCGCCGCGAACGCCTTTCCGGCGAGGAAAAGGGCCTGGACCGGCCCGACGACGTGCGGCTGGAGGAATTGCGCGCCGAGCTCGCCGAACACGAGGCGATGCTCGAGGACGCCCAGGCCGCGCTGGCCGAGGCCGAGGACAATCTGCCGCGGCTCGATGCCGAGCGCCGCGCCGCGCAGGAGCGCGTGCAGCGCGAAGCGGCCGCGATCGCGGCGCTGGAAGCGCGCCTGGCCGCGCTGCGCCAGCTGCAGGAGAACGTGCAGAGCGAAGGCAAGGTCCAGCCGTGGCTGGCAAAGCACGGCCTGGCCGAACTGCCGCGCCTGTGGAAGAAGATCCATATCGAACCGGGCTGGGAAAACGCGCTCGAGTCGGTGCTGCGCGAAAAGCTGGCCGCGCTGGAGGTCTCCAACCTCGACTGGATCAAGGGACTGCTGACCGACGCGCCGCCGGCCAAGCTGGCCTTCTACGCGCCGCCGCCCGCGGCACGCCCGGGCGAGGCGCCGGCCGGACTGCGTCCGCTGATGTCGCTGCTGCAGATCACCGAGCCGGGCATCCGCGCGGTGATGCAGGACTGGCTGGCCGACGTCTACACCGCGGACGACATGGAGCAGGCGCTGGCCGCACGCGCGAACCTGCCCGAGGGCGCGACCTTCGTCGTCGCCGAGGGCCATCTGGTCGGCCGCAGCTCGGTGCACCTGTATGCCGCGGACTCCGAGCAGGCCGGCATGCTGGCGCGCGAGCAGGAAATCGAGAATCTGCAGAAGCAGGCGCGCGCGCAGACGCTGCTGGCCGACGAGGCCAAGGCGCAGGCGGTGCGCGCCGAGGCGGCCTATACCGAGGGCAGCCGCAAGCTGGTGGAAGCGCGCGCCGACAGTGAGCGCGTCACGCGGCGCGTGCACGGGCTGCAGATGGACGTGCTCAAGCTGTCGCAGGCGATGGAGCGCTACGCCGCGCGCAGCAGCCAGATCCGCGAGGAGCTGGAGGAAATCGCCGCGCAGATCGACGAGCAGCGCGCGCTGAAGGCCGAATCCGAGGCCAACTTCGAGCGCCACGATACCGAGCTGGCCGAGATGCAGGCCGCGCACGAAGACCACCAGATGGCCTACGAAGCGCTGGATGCAAAGCTGTCCGACGCGCGCCAGCAGCTGCGCGACCTGGAACGTGCCGCGCAGGAGGCCGTGTTCGCCCAGCGCAATCTGGCGACCCGCATCGACGAGCTGCGCCGCAATATCCAGGTCGCGGGCGACCAGAGCGAGCGCATCGCCGAATCGCTGGAGAACGCGCGCGCCGAACTCGAAACCATCAACGAGCAGACCGCGCACACCGGCCTGCAGGAAGCGCTCGAACTGCGCGCCGAACGCGAGCAGAAGCTGGCGACGGCCCGCATCGAGCTCGACGCGCTGTCGGCGCAGCTGCGCCAGTTCGACGAGCAGCGCCTGGCCGCCGAGCGCAGCCTGCAACCGCTGCGCGACCGCATCACCGAACTGCAGCTCAAGGAGCAGGCCGCGCGCCTGGCGCAGGAGCAGTTCGCCGAGCAGCTGGCCGCGGCCGAGGTCGACGAGGCCGCGCTGGTCGGCAAGCTCAACGGCGACATGAAGCCCTCGTATCTGCAGGGCGAAGTCACGCGCATCAACAACGCGATCAACGCGCTCGGCCCGGTCAACATGGCCGCGCTCGAGGAACTGGCGGCGGCGCGCGAGCGCAAGACCTTCCTCGACGCGCAGTCGGCCGACCTGAACGACGCCATCCAGACGCTGGAAGACGCGATCCACAAGATCGACCAGGAAACGCGCGCGCTGCTGCAGGGCACCTTCGACCAGGTCAACCATCATTTCGGCGAGCTGTTCCCGCAGCTGTTCGGCGGCGGCCAGGCCAGGCTGATCATGACCGGCGAGGAAATCCTCGATGCCGGCGTGCAGGTGATGGCGCAGCCCCCGGGCAAGAAGAACTCGACCATCCATCTGCTGTCGGGTGGCGAAAAGGCGCTGACCGCGATCGCGCTGGTGTTCGCGATGTTCCAGCTGAACCCGGCACCGTTCTGCCTGCTGGACGAGGTCGACGCGCCGCTGGACGACGCCAATACCGAGCGCTACGCCAATATGGTCGCGCGCATGTCCGACAAGACGCAATTCGTCTTCATCTCACACAACAAGATCGCAATGGAAATGGCGCACCAGCTGATCGGCGTCACGATGCAGGAGCAGGGGGTGTCGCGGATCGTCGCCGTCGACATGGATGCGGCCGTTTCGATGGCGGAGGCGGCATGACCGGATCGCTTCGATCGACGCATGGGCCGAAGAACCGGCAGACGTATCGGCTGAAGGATTGGCTGAAGAATCGGCCGACGTCGGCCCCGAACCGCGGAGGGCGCGCGTGATGGACCTGCAAACCGCGCTGGTCGTCGCCGGCATCGTGCTGCTGCTGCTGGTAGTGGCCTACAACCAATGGCAGATCCGCAAGTCGCGCCGGCCGCGCGCGCTGCAACCCGAGGACGACCTGCCGCCGATGCGCGAGCCGGTGGTGGGCGAGGAAATCAAGCCCGAGGTCAGCGCCAAGCTGCACGAGCCGCCGCGTCCCGAAACGATCCAGCGCAAGGAGCCGACGCTGGTGGTGCCGCCGCTCGATGACGACGCGCAGGCGGCGCAGGCCGCCTCGCCGCTGGTGTCCGGCAGCGGCGATGCCGACGAGCTGCTGGCCGAGGAGGTCGCCGACGGCGTCGCGCGCAGCGCGCCGTCCGCCCGGACCCCGGCCCCGCGCAACGCCCAGGGTACTGATGCCCAGGGCACCGATGCCGGCGAAACGTCCGCGCAAGCGCCCGCATCTTCGTCCGCCGCGCCGTCCGCATCCCAGTCCGCATCCCAGTCCGCACCGCCAGCGGCGCCGCGGCCCGGACCCGTCGCCGAGCCCATCGTGGCCGACGGGCAGCCCCGGCCCGCGGTGATCGATCCGCTGATCGACTGCATCGTGCCGCTGCATCTGGAGCGCAAGGCCTCCGGCGACCGCATCCTGCCGCTGACCGGGCGCCTGCGCCGCGCCGGCACCAAGCAGGTCCATATCGAGGGCCTGTACGAACCGGCCAACGCCTGGGAGCCGGTGACCGCCGGCCACCAGTACGAGGACCTGCAGGTGGCGGTGCAGCTGGCCAATCGCGGCGGTCCGCTGAATGCGCTGGAGTTCTCCGAGTTCGTCAACGCGGTCGAGGCCCTGGCCGAATCGCTCGACGCATCGGCCGAACTGCCCGACATGAGCGAGACCGTCGCCAATGCGCGCGAGCTCGACGGCTTCGCCGCCGCCTGCGACGTGCAGCTGGGCGTCAACGTGGTGTCCGATGGCGCGCCCTGGTCGGCCGCCTATGTGCAGAACGTCGCCACCCAGGACGGCCTGGTGCTGTCGCGCGACGGCACCCGCTTCACCCGCTACCAGGCCGGTCCCGACGGCATCCAGCGCGCGCTGTTCACGCTGCAGTTCGGCGATACCAACTTCCTGCGCGACGATCTGACGGTCAAGGCGGGCAGCCAGATCACGCTGCTGCTGGACGTGCCGCAGGCATCCCAGGCCGTCAAGCCGCTGAAGACCATGTGCGAGTACGGCGACAGCCTGGCGCAGCGGATGGGCGCGCGACTGGTCGACGACAATCATCGGCCGCTGACCGAGACGTCCTTCGTCGCCATCTTCCAGCAGCTGCAGGCGCTGTACGACAAGCTCGAGGCGCGCGGCATGCCGGCCGGCTCGCCGGTGGCATTGCGCCTGTTCAGCAGCTGACGCGCGGACCGGCACCGGTTTTTCGCCGTCCGCCTTTCGCCGCCCACCTTCGCCGCCACCTTCGCCGCCCGCTTTTTCGTACCGCTCACGCCTCATGCCAGCAAAGAAACACGGCGCTCCCACTTCGGCTGATGCGCCGCGGCCTGCCGCGGCCGATGCAGCCGACGCTGCCAATGCCGCCAATGTCGCCCGGCCGGACAATTCCGCCGACAAGCCCGACGCCCCGGCCGCGCGTGCCGACTGGCTGCGCGAGCAGATCGAGCACCACAACTACCAGTATTACGTCCTCGACGCGCCGACCATTCCGGACGCCGAGTACGACGCGCTGTTCCGCGAACTGCAGGAACTCGAGGCCGCGCATCCCGAGCTGCTGACGCCGGAATCGCCGACCCAGCGCGTCGGCGGCCAGCCGCTGACGGCGTTCGCGACGGTGCGGCACCGGCTGCCGATGCTGTCGCTGAACAACGCCTTCGACGACGAGGACGTGATCGGCTTCGATCGCCGCTGCGCGCAGGGCCTGGGCCGCACCGTGGCCGCCGAGGGCGCCGCCGACCTGTTCTCGGCGGCCGATGCGGTCGAATATGCCTGCGAGCTCAAGTTCGACGGGCTGGCGATGTCGCTGCGCTACGAGAACGGCCGGCTGGTGCAGGCCGCCACGCGCGGCGATGGCGAGACCGGCGAGGACGTGACCGCCAATGTGCGCACGATCAAGGCGATTCCGCTGAAGCTGAAGGCCGGCGCGCCCGCGGTGATCGAGGTGCGCGGCGAGGTCTTCATGTACCGGCGCGATTTCGACCGGCTCAATGCACGCCAGGCCGAGGCCGGCGAGAAGACCTTCGTCAATCCGCGCAACGCCGCGGCCGGCAGCCTGCGCCAGCTCGATCCGCGCATCACCGCGCGCCGTCCGCTGTCGTTCTTTGCCTACGGGCTTGGCGAGCTGGACGGCGAGCCGCGCCCGGCCACCCACGATGCGCTGCTGGAACGCTTCGCGGCGCTCGGCCTGCCGGTCTGCGCCGAGCGCGCCGTGGTCAAGGGCGCGCAGGGGCTGCTCGGCTTCTATCGCGGCGTCGGCAGGAAGCGCGACAGCCTGCCCTATGATATCGACGGCGTGGTCTACAAGGTCAATGCGGTCGAGGAGCAGGAACGCCTGGGCTTCGTCTCGCGCGCGCCGCGCTTCGCGCTGGCGCACAAGTTCCCCGCGCAGGAAATGACCACCGTGGTCGAGGACATCGAGGTCCAGGTCGGCCGCACCGGCGCGATCACCCCGGTGGCGCGGCTGGCGCCGGTGTTCGTCGGCGGCGTCACGGTGACCAATGCCACGCTGCACAACGAGGACGAGATCCGCCGCAAGGACGTGCATATCGGCGACACCGTGATCGTGCGCCGCGCCGGCGACGTGATTCCGGAAGTCGTCGCCGTGGTGCTGGAGCGCCGGCCCGCCGATGCGCGGCCCTTCACGATGCCGACCGCTTGCCCCGTGTGCGGCTCGCATATCGAGCGGCTGGAGGACGAGGCGATCGCGCGCTGCACCGGCGGGCTGATCTGCGCCGCGCAGCGCAAGCAGGCGCTGCTGCATTTCGCCCAGCGCCGCGCGATGGATATCGAAGGGCTCGGCGAGAAGGTGGTCGACCAGCTGGTGGAGCAGGGCATCGTGCGCACGCCGGCCGACCTGTACAAGCTCGGCGTGGCCAAGCTCGCGGCGCTGGACCGCATGGCCGACAAGTCGGCCAGCAATCTGGTGGCCGCGATCGACGCGTCGCGCGCCACCACGCTGAACCGCTTCATCTTCGCGCTGGGCATCCGCCATGTCGGCGAGGCGACCGCCAAGGACCTGGCGCGGCATTTCGGCAAGCTCGACGGCCTGATGGCGGCCGACGAGGCCGCGCTGCTTGAGGTCAACGACGTCGGCCCCGTGGTCGCGCAGTCGATCGCGCATTTCTTTGCCGAGGCGCACAACGTCGAGGTCATCGAGCAGCTGCGCGCCGCCGGCGTGCACTGGCCCGAGAGCGAGCCCGCCGCGCGCGCGCCGGCGCCGCTGGCGGGCAAGACCTTCGTGCTGACGGGCACCTTGCCGACGCTGTCGCGCGAGGCGGCCAAGGAGATGCTGGAGGCGGCCGGCGCCAAGGTGGCGGGCTCGGTGTCGAAGAAGACCGACTACGTGGTGGCCGGCGAGGAGGCGGGCAGCAAGCTCGCCAAGGCGCAGGAACTGGGCGTGCCGGTGCTGGACGAGGCCGGCATGATGGCGCTGCTCGAGGAGCACGGCGCGGCGGGACGCTGACAGCGGCAGGGACCGCGGTCCCTGTCGCTGTCCGGTGGCGACGTTGGCGACGATGTCCAGCGACGCTGTCCAGTGAGACGGCCGATCGCGGCTCGCCAAAGCAAAGGTGCAGCGCCGAATGCGAAAGATGCGGCCACTGCCGCGCGATTAACCTCGCCGGGTTCTTCCATCACGTGTTCCTCACGACAAGGAGTCCCCATGGGTTCGATCGCCGCCGCACACCATACGCCATGCCAGGATTGGGTCGCCGTCCGCGTCAAGCTCGAGGGGCTGCGCGAAGGCTTCCAGCGCCAGCCGGCGCAGCGGCACCAGCAGGACTTCGTGTTTCGCGGGCAGCATTTCCGGCTCGAGTATGTCGCCGACACGGACGCGGGCATCCTGCAAGGCCTCAAGGCCCACAAGGGCAGCGTCGAGCGGCCCGCCGGACGGCTGGTGTGCCGGGTCTCATCCGCGCCATCGCAGGCCTCGTGGATGGACCGCATCCGCCAGGTCGTCGCGAACCTGTTTGCGCCGCTGCTGGACATGTGGGACGGCGACAAGCAGTGGACATTCGGCTGCCCGATGCTGGAATCGCGCGCACAGGCGATGCTGCGCTATCTGGCACCCCATGTGCCGCTCGAGCGCCTGCGTTCGATCCATGTCGACGTGGACAGGATCTTTGCGGCGTGAGTGCGGATTCCGACGCGGGCGCGGACGCCGGCCGCGCCCGGAGGCGCTGGCTATAATCGACGGAATCTCGGCGGAGACCCGCCGCATGCGGCAGCCAACATCACGCCCGGCTGCCCGAGCAGAGGACGAGCAATGATTCGCGACATTCTGAAAATGGGCGACCCCCGGCTGCTGCAGGTCGCGCGCCCGGTCCAGCGCTTCAATACCCCCGAACTGCGCACGCTGATCGAGGACATGTTCGACACGATGGGCCACGCCAACGGCGCCGGTCTGGCCGCGCCGCAGATCGGCGTCGACCTGCAGGTGGTGATCTTCGGCTTCGAGCGCAACCCGCGCTACCCCGATGCGCCGCAGGTGCCCAAGACCGTGCTGATCAATCCGGAGCTGACGCCGCTGTCCGACGAGATGGAGGACGGCTGGGAGGGCTGCCTGTCGGTGCCCGGGCTGCGCGGCATGGTGCCACGCCATACCAGCCTGCGCTATACCGGCTTCGACCTGATGGGACAGCGCATCGAGCGCGTCGCCGAGGGCTTCCATGCGCGCGTGGTGCAGCACGAGTGCGACCATCTGCGCGGCATCCTGTACCCGATGCGGGTCAAGGACTTCAGCAAGTTCGGTTTTACCGAGGTGCTGTTTCCCGAGTTGAACGGGGTACAGTCGGACGACTGAGGCCCCGGGCCGTAGCTCCGGCCCTCGGCCCTCGGCCCTCGGCCGTCGGCCGTCGGCCCTTGGCCCGTCGGCCCCCCGGCGATACGCAACAAGCGATAGCAAATTGGGATGGAGCCGGGACCGCGCGGTGCGCCGGTCCCGGCAGCGCGCCTCAGAACTTCTCGAACGGCCCCAGGAAGCGCCACTGGCCGACCGGCAGGTCGCCCAGCACGATGCGGCCCATGCGGACGCGTTTGAGTCCGACCACCTTCAGGCCGACCTGCTCGCACATCCGGCGGATCTGCCGTTTCTTCCCTTCGCGCAGCACGAAGCGCAGCTGTTCCTCGTTCTGCCAGCTGACCTTGGCGGGCTTGAGCGGCTCGCCGTCGAGCGACAGGCCGTGGCGCAGCTTGTCCAGCCGCTCGGCGGGGAACACGGCCGACACATTGCGCTCGACCGGGCCGTCGGGCGCATCCTCCCAGACCACCCGCACCAGGTATTCCTTTTCGATGTTCGAGTCCTCGCCGATCAGTTGGCGGGCGATGCGGCCGTCCTGCGTCAGCACCAGCAGGCCCGTGGAATCGATATCGAGGCGTCCGGCCGGTGCCAGGCCCTTGTGCTGCCAGGGCGCAAAGCGCTTGCGGGTCGGATCGTTTTCCCACTGGTTCTCGGCGGTGAACAGCGCGGCCGCCGGCTGATAGCCTTCCTCGGCCTGGCCGGACACATAGCCGACCGGCTTGTGCAGCAGCACCGTGACGCGCTCGCCTTGCTCGGAGCGGGCGGCCTGCTGGATCTCGATGGTCGCGTCCGGGCGGATGCGCGTGCCCAGCTCGGTCACGGGCTTGCCGTCGACCAGCACCCAGCCGCGCGGAATCCATTCGTCGGCCTCGCGGCGCGAGCACAGGCCCAGCTCTGACATCCGCTTGGACAGGCGCACCAGGCCGTCGGACTCGTGCGCCGCGCCGGCGGCATGGGCGTTCGACGGCAGGCGG
>NZ_JCBAJO010000172.1:0-10084 GCF_059772245.1 Cupriavidus sp. R6-3 | reverse complement strand
TCCGCCGCCCAGCCATCGCCACCGGCGGCACCGGCCGTCGCGCCGCTGACCGTGGCCGGCGAAGTCTCCATCCGCAATCACGAACCCGGACCGCTCGACGCGGAGCGGCTGCCGGTGCAGTCGCTGCGCGCCACGGTCGAGCTGAGCGAGGCCGCCCAGCATGTCCGCGACCTGCGCGTGGCGCTGGCCGGCAATGGCGAGATCGTCGGCAGCGGTTCGCTGCGCGAGGGCCGCGGCGGCTTCGATCTGGACGTGCGCCGGCTCGATCCGCATGCGCTGCACGGCAAGCTGCGCAGCGCGAAGCTGTCGGGCCCGGTAATCGTGCGGCTGGAGCCGGGCCGCCAGAGCGTCGCGCTGGACCTCGGCGGCGGCGAGCTGAAGCTGTTCGCCGACGCGCGCATCGATGCCGACGCCGTCACGCTGGCCGCGCTGCGCCTGGGCGTCGCGCAGGGCAGCCTGCACGCCGAGGGCAGGCTCGGGCTGAAGGACCAGCAGCCGTTCAGCTTCAAGGGCCGCATCAGCGATCTGGACCCGGCGCGGCTGGCGAGCGTCGCCAAGGGCCGCATCAACGCGAACTTCGACGCCTCCGGCACGCTGGCCGGCGAGCCGCGCGTGGCGGCGGACTTCTCGATCGGCGACAGCGAATACGCGGGGCTGCCGATGACCGGCGGCGGCAAGGTCCGGCTGGCCGGACAGCGTCTGCTGCCGAGCGAGGCGACGCTGTCGATGGCCGGCAACCGCGCCGACCTGCGCGGCAGCTTTGGCGCGCGCGGCGACCGCATGACAGTGGCCGTCGACGCGCCGCAGCTCGATCGGCTCAAGTTCGGCGTCGGCGGCACGCTCAAGCTCGACGCCCAGGTCAGCGGCACCTGGCAACGGCCGGAAATCACGGCAACCTACGATGCCCGCACGCTGTCGATGGGTCCGCACCGCGTCGAGAGCGCCAGCGGCAACGCCGATCTGCGCGGCGGCATCGACGGTCCGCTGCGGCTGCGGCTGGACGCGCGCGGCTATCGCGGTCCGCAATTGTCGATGAGCACGCTGCAGGCGAGCCTCGACGGCACGCAGGCCAGGCACAGCTTCAACGTCGAAGGCGAGGGCCGCATGCGGCGCCGGCCGCTGCAATTGCAGGCCGCGGGGCAGGGCAGCTGGAAGAACGGCACCTGGACCGGCACGGTCAGCACGCTGGAGGAGCGCGGCACCGTCGAACTGAAGCTGCTGACGCCGGTCGCCGTCAGCGCCGGCGCGCAGAAGCTGACCCTGGGGCAGACGCGGCTGCAGCTGGCCCGCGGCACCATTGCCCTGGACCGCCTGGATTGGGACCGCGGCCGCATCCGGACCCAGGGCGCGCTCAATGGCCTGCAGGTCGGCCATCTGCTCGCGCTGGCGGAGGCCTTCACCGGCGATGCGCCACCGCTGCGCTCGGATCTGATACTGGACGGCCAGTGGAACCTGAACCTGGCCGAGACCGCATCCGGCTTTGCCGAGCTACGGCGCCGCAGCGGCGACCTGTCGGTCAACGCCGGCCGGGGCTACACCACGCTGGGGCTGGGCGACACCGTGCTGCGCGCCGAAGCCGCCGGCACCCGCCTGCAGCTGCGCGGCAACGTGGTGTCGTCGCGCCTGGGTACCGCCAGGGTCGACGCCTTCGCCGGCCTGATGCCCGAGCAGGGCGTGCTGACGGTGACGCCGGCCTCGGCGCTGGGCGGCCAGGTCGCCTTCGATGTGCCGCGGCTCAAGGCGCTGGAGGCCCTGACCGGTCCGCAATACGCGTTCGACGGCCGGCTGGCGGCCGCGATGCAGCTGGCCGGCACGATCGGCGCGCCGGTGCTGACCGGCACCATCAACGGCGACGGCCTGGCCATCACGCTGTACGACCAGGGCATCCGCCTGACTGACGGCATCGTGCGCATCGTGCTCGACCGCAACGTGATCGAGCTGCGCCAGGTCCTGTTCCGCGGCGGCGACGGGACGCTGACCGCCAGCGGCAACGTGCGGCTCGGCGAAACCGATCCGACGCTGCGTGCCCGCATCGTCGCCGACCGGCTGGAGCTGTTCGCCAGTCCCGAGCGCACGCTGGTGGTGTCCGGCAACGCCGACATGGCCAACGAGAACCGGCAGTTCGTGATCCGCGGCAAGTTCCGCGTCGATCGCGGGTTGTTCGACCTGCCCAAGGCTGGCGCGCCGGTGCTGGGCGACGACGTGGTGATCGTGCGCAAGTCGGACCGGCGCGCCGAGCGCGAGGTGCGCACCGCCGCCACGCCGGCGGTGCCGGAGTCGCAGCCGACCAGCCGCTTCGCCCCGGTCATCGACCTGTCGGTGGACCTGGGGGACCGCTTCCGCTTCCGCGGCGCGGGAGCGGATCTGCTGCTGGCCGGGCGCCTGGGCGTCAACAGCGAGCCCTTGACGCCGATGCGGGTCACCGGCACCGTGCGGGTGGTCGACGGCACCTACGAGGCCTTCGGTCGGCGGCTGCAGATCACGCGCGGCATCGTCAATTTCAATGGCCCGGTCGGCAATCCGAATCTGAATATCCGCGCGATGCGGCTGAACCAGGAAGTCGAGGCGGGCGTCGAGGTCACCGGCACGGTACGGCTGCCGCGCGTGCGGCTGGTGTCCGAGCCCAACGTGCCGGACGAGGACAAGCTGTCGTGGCTGATGTTCGGCTACGGCGCCGACAGCAGCACGGCCGGGCAGCAACAGCAGCTGAGCGGGGCGGCGCTGGGCGGTGCGGCGCTCGGCATGCTGGGCTCGAAGGCCGGCAAGGGCGTGGTGCAGCGCTTCGGCATCGACGAATTCTCGATCGGCCCGAGCACCGCGGGTTTGAACGAGCAGCAGGTGGTCAGCGTCGGCAAGGCGGTCAGCGAGAAGATTTCGGTCGGCTACGAGCAGAGCCTGACGTCGGCGGCCAACGTCGCCAAGGTGACCTGGGCCTTCTCGCGGCGCTGGTCGCTGATCGCGCGCGGCGGCACCATCAACGGGCTGTCGCTGCTGTTCAACCGGCGTTTCGACAGCTGGAGCCAGCTATTTTCAGGATCGTCACCACGGCGCGAGGGCGCCAGGAGAGAGCAGGATGCAAGTACGGGAAGCACCGGCGGCGACGCCGACAATCCGCCCACGCCACCGGAGGGGCCTGCCGAGGCCATCAAGCGATGAGCGAGGCAACGGCGTGGGTGCGGGCCGCCGGTCCGCGCGCGGAGTGGCAGCGATGGGACTGATCGCTTCGGTGCTGGCGCTGTTCGGCTGCGACCAGCGCAAGGTCGACGAGGCGCTGAACAAGGCGGGCGACGCCGCGCGCTCGGCCTGGCAGTCGGTCCAGCCCGACAGCCAGCTGTTCAAGGGGATCGAGCCGGGCGTCTCCAGCGAGGACGACGTGCGCCGCCAGGCCGGCCGGCCCGAGATCGTCTGGGAAGAGGAGAACGGTGCGCGCCGCCTCGAATATCCGCGCGGGCCCGAGGGCGCCACCACCTGGATGGTGACGATCGGCGCCGACGGCAAGGTCGGCGCGATCGAACAGGTGCTGACGGCGGAGAACTTCCAGCGCGTGCGTGCCGGCATGAGCCAGGACAGCGTCCGCCGCATGCTGGGCAAGCCCACGAAGATCGAGGCCTTCCGCCTGAAGCAGGAAACCGTGTGGGGCTACCGCTGGTGGGAGACCTCGCAGGACAAGGCCTTCTTCAACGTGCACTTCGGCACGGACGGGCTCGTCACGCATACCTCGCGCAGCGACGATCCGTCGAAGGTGCAGGGCGGCTGACGCCGCCCTGCACGCGCGAGGCGATCAGCGAATGCGCATGCCGGGCACCGCGCCCGCATGCGGTTCGAGGATGTAGAGGCCTGGCGCCGCCTTCTCGTCGGCCGCCGAGGCCGCCAGCACCATGCCTTCGGACAGGCCGAACTTCATCTTGCGCGGTGCCAGGTTGGCGACCACCACGGTCAGCTTGCCGACCAGCTGCTCCGGCTGGTAGGCCGACTGGATGCCCGAGAACACGTTGCGCGTCTTGCCCTCGCCCAGGTCCAGCGTCAGCTGCAGCAGCTTGTTCGAGCCCTCGACCTTCTGGCATTCGACGATGCGCGCCACGCGCAGGTCGACCTTGGCGAAATCGTCGATCGTGATGGTGTCGGCGATGGGCTCGATGCCGGCGGGGGCATTGCCGCCCTCGGCTCCGGCCGCGCCGGCCGCCGGCGCGGCCTGCAGCGAGTCGCGGTTGGCCGCCAGCAGCGCCTCGATCTGCTTGGCGTCCACGCGTGTCATCAGGTGCGAGTACGGCTTGATCGGGCTGGCGCTGCTCAGCTGCCGGTCGATCGCGCGCCAGTCCAGCGGCTCGACATTGAGGAAGGCCTCGACGCCGGCCGCGACGTTGGGCACCACGGGCTTCAGGTAGACCGTCAGCAGGCGGAACGCTTCCAGCGACACCGAGCAGGCGGCATGCAGGGCCGGGCGTTTCGCCTCGTCCTTGGCCAGTTCCCACGGCTTCTCGGCATCGACGAAGGCGTTGACGGCGTCGGTCAGCTCCATCACCAGGCGCAGCGCCTTGCTGTATTCGCGGCCCTCGTACAGCTGCGCGATCTGCGGCGCGGCCTGGCGCAGCTGCTCGAGCAGCGGGTGCGACAGCGCGGCGTCGTCGACGCGGCCGTCGAAGCGCTTGACCAGGAAGCCCGCCGCCCGGCTGGCGATGTTGACGTACTTGCCGATCAGGTCGCTGTTGACCCGCGAGACGAAGTCGTCCAGGTTCAGGTCCAGGTCTTCCATGCTGGCGTTCAGCTTGGCGGCGAAGTAGTAGCGCAGCCATTCCGGGTTCATGCCGGTGTCGATATAGCTCTGCGCGGTGATGAAGGTGCCGCGCGACTTGCTCATCTTGGCGCCGTCGACGGTCAGGAAGCCGTGCGCGAACACATTGGTCGGCGTGCGGTAGCCCGAGAAACGCAGCATCGCCGGCCAGAACAGCGTGTGGAAGTACAGGATGTCCTTGCCGATGAAGTGGTATTGCTCGGCGGTCGAATGCGGGCCGACCCAGGCGTCGAAGTCGATGCCCTTGCGCTCGCACAGGTTCTTGAAGCTGGCGTAGTAGCCGATCGGCGCGTCCAGCCAGACGTAGAAGAACTTGCCCGGCGCGCCGGGGATCTCGAAGCCGAAATAGGGCGCGTCGCGCGAGATGTCCCAGTCCGACAGCGTGGAAGCCTCGCCGTCGCCGCCCAGCCATTCCTGCATCTTGTTGCTGGCTTCCGGCTGGGCCAGGTCGGCCACCCACTCCCGCAGGAAGCTCTCGCAGCGCGGATCGGACAGCTTGAAGAAATAGTGGGTCGAGGACTTGCGCACCGGCGTGGCGCCCGACACCACCGAGTACGGGTTCTTCAGGTCGGTCGGCACATAGGTGGTGCCGCAGACCTCGCAGGAGTCGCCGTACTGGTCCTTGGCGCCGCACTTGGGGCACTCGCCCTTGATGAAGCGGTCCGGCAGGAACATGTTCTTGACCGGATCGTAGAACTGCTCGACGTCGCGCTCGGCGATCAGGTCCTCGGCCTTCAGCGCCAGGTAGATCTTCTCGCACAGCAGCCGGTTCTCCTCGGAGTCGGTGCTGTAGTAGTTGTCGAACGAGACCAGGAAGCTGTCGAAGTCGCGCTTGTGCTCGTTCCAGACCCGGTCGATCAGCTGCTTCGGCGTGATGCCTTCCTTTTCCGCGCGCAGCATCACGGGCGTGCCATGGGTATCGTCGGCGCCCACGTAATAGACCTCGTTGCCCATCATGCGCTGGAAGCGGACCCAGATATCGGTCTGGATGTATTCCACCAGGTGGCCGATATGGATCTGGCCGTTGGCGTAAGGCAGGGCAGATGTGACGAGGATGCGACGTGCTGTCATGGGGATGCCGGTCGGGAAGCGGTTGGATATCGGTGTTCCGCGGCGCGGGCGGGGTCGGCGCGGAAAACCGACATTCTAGCAAGCGGGGGAGGCGGCCACCGGCCGCGGCGCCGGTGCGGACCGCGCGGCCACGCGTGCGGGCAAACGCGCGGCCCAGTGCGTCACCAGGTGCGGCCCAAAAAAAGCGCCGGTCTGAGCCGGCGCAGCTTTCCACAACGGAAAAGGAGGAGAAATCAGGTACCGCCCGGGAGGTCAGCCACCCATCGCGAGCCAGCAACGGTGGCAAGCGGTACCTGTTTCTATGACTCCATCACCCTTGAATTGGTTTCAAAAAAATTTCGACCCGGCGATTTTGGGCCCGGCCGGCCTCGGTGGCGTTGTCCGCGATGGGCTGGGACTGGCCCCGGCCCTCGGCACTCAGGCGGTTGCGCGCGACCCCGCGGTCGCCCAGGTAGCCGGCCACGCTCTGGGCGCGGCGCTGGGACAGCTGCATGTTGTAGGTCGGGTTGCCGGTGCTGTCGGTATGGCCGATCACCGTGGCGTTGACGTCCTGGTGCTGGCTCAGCGTCTGGGCGACCTGGTCGAGCACCGAGCGGAACGACGGCTTGATGGTCGCGCTGTCGGTATCGAACGTCACCTGGCTGGGGATATTGACCTTCAGCGAGCCGTCCGGCTGCTCGGTGATCTGGGTGCCGGTGCCGGCGGTATCGCGGCTCAGCTTGCCCCGGATCGCGTTCCAGTTGTAGCCCAGCGCACCGCCCGCGGCGGCGCCGACGGCCGCGCCGATCACGGTGCCCTTGGTGTTGCCGCCGATCAGGTTGCCCAGGCCGGCGCCCACGGCGGCGCCCGCACCGGTACCCACGGCGGTGTGCGTACCCTGCTCGGTCGCACAGCCGGCGGCCAGTGCGGCGACGATCGAAAGGCTGACGAGCTTGAGTTTCATGCTTTCTCCTTCTGTCGATTGTTGTGCTTCAACTGCGGCTGCCTGCGCCTCGGGTTGAGGCATTGTGACGCACTGGCCTAATTGCGCCAGCAGCTTCCAAAAAATGCAAGCGCCAAGTGGCGATTCAGGCTGCTTTCGGGCACCGCCGAAGTCTCGGGCGGGATCCGGGGCGAGCCGACGTTTCGGGGCACTACAATAGGGAGATGGCGCCCCGTGCACAAGCGCCACGCTGTGAAAGTTGTAAGCACGTGTAATCCCTTGTGCACCACAGGGATAATCGAAGCCTTCCTGGCCCTCGCCGAGCCGCGGGGCCACTCTTTGATACAGTACGCGCCTTCCCCCACATATCAAGTAGCGGAGATTGTCTTGAGCCTTACCGTTGACCAGGTTACCGAAGCCTTGCGTACCGTGATCGATCCCAACACGGGCAAGGATCTGGTGAGCACGCGCTCCGCCCGCAATATCCGTGTCGATGGCGGCGATGTCTCGCTCGACGTCGAACTCGGCTATCCGGCCAAGAGCCAGCTCGACCCGATCCGCAAGCTGGTGATCGCGGCGCTGCGCGCCCTGCCCGGCGTCACCAATGTCAGCGTGACGGTGACCATGCACATCGTCGCCCATGCCGTGCAGCGCGGCGTCAAGCTGCTGCCGGGTGTCAAGAACGTGATCGCGGTCGCCTCCGGCAAGGGCGGCGTCGGCAAGTCCACCACCGCCGTCAACCTCGCGCTGGCGCTGGCCGCCGAAGGCGCGCGCGTCGGCATGCTGGACGCCGACATCTACGGCCCGAGCCTGCCGATGATGCTGGGCATCGACGGCCGTCCCGAGTCCGCCGACGGCCAGACCATGGAGCCGCTGGAGGGCCACGGGCTGCAGGCCAACTCGATCGGCTTCCTGATCGAGCAGGACAACCCGATGGTCTGGCGCGGGCCGATGGTGACCTCGGCGCTGGAGCAGCTGCTGCGCCAGACGAACTGGCACGAGCTGGATTACCTGATCGTCGACATGCCGCCGGGCACCGGCGACATCCAGCTGACGCTGTCGCAGAAGGTGCCCGTGACCGGCGCGGTGATCGTCACCACGCCGCAGGACATCGCGCTGCTGGACGCGCGCAAGGGCCTGAAGATGTTCGAGAAGGTCGGCATCCCGATCCTCGGCATCGTCGAGAACATGGCGGTCTATTGCTGCCCGAACTGCGGCCACGTCGAGCATATCTTCGGCGAGGGCGGCGGCGAGCGGATGTGCGAGCAATATGGCGTCGACCTGCTGGGCAGCCTGCCGCTGAACCTGTCGATCCGCCAGCAGGCCGATTCCGGCCGGCCCACGGTGGTCGCCGAGCCCGACAGCCCGATCGCCGAGCTCTACCGCGGCATCGCGCGCAAGGTGGCGATCAAGGTCGCCGACAAGGCGCGCGACATGACCAGCAAGTTCCCCAGCATCGTCGTGCAGAACACCTGACCATGGAACCGATGCAGTCCGAGGCTCCGCCGCCGGCCGGCGGCCGCCCCGCCGTCACGATGGCGGTGGTGATGCGCAGAATCGCGCTGGCGAGCCGCTGGCAGCCCTGGAAGTGGGAGCTCGAAGCGGTGGTGCCGGACCTTGGCGCGTTCGGTACCGAGCCGCACTGCCTGCACGAGGACGAGCAGGGCGCCCGCTGGCTCTATCCCGGCTACCCTGTCGAGCTGTTCCGCGACGAAGCCGAGGGCTACTATCTGAACCTGAGCTCCACGGCGCCGTGCTGGTTCGTGCTGTGGCGCATGGACGAGACCCAGCCGGAAGACGGGCGCCGGCCGCTGCCGGTGACCGTCTCGCTGTCGTACAACGAGGCGGGGCGCTGGCTCGATGCCGGCGAGACGGTCGAGAACGTGCCGCTCGCACCCGAACAGCTGGCCTGGCTGCAGGCCTATGTGGCCGAGCACTACCGGCCCGAGCCGAAGAAGCGCCGGCGGCCGGAGTCGTTCAAGTCGCCGCAGGACCGGGCGCGCTATTGAGCGCACCGCCGAACGCCGCCGAACGCACCACTGACTGCACCACTGAACGCGTTGCTGAGCACGCCATTGAAATCCGCGGCAGGGATGTCGTTACCCGTCTCTTTGCCGCCTGACTTTCCATCATGAGCGATTCGACCGAAACGTCCTTCCTGTCCCGCTGGTCACGCCGCAAGGCCGCCGTGCGCGAGGGCAAGGCCGTGGCAGCCGAACCCGTATCGCCGCCTGCCGCGTCGCCCGCCGCGCCGGTCGCCGTTCCGGCAAAGGCCGATGTGAAGGCCGACGCAACGGCCGGTGCCGTCGCGCCCGAGGCCGAAGCCCCGCCCGCGCCGACGCTGGCCGACGTGGCGATGCTCAAGCCCGGCGACAGCGTGGCCCGCTTCGTCGCCCGGGGCGTCGACGAAACCGTCAAGCGCGCCGCGCTGAAGACGCTGTTCGCCGACCCGCATTTCAATGTGATGGACGGGCTCGATATCTATATCGACGACTACAGCAAGCCGGACCCGATTCCGCCCGACGTGCTGCGGCGCCTGCGCCAGTCCGAGACGCTGGGCCTGTTCGATCCGATCGAGGAAGTGGAAGAGCCCGGCACCGCTGCCGGCCGTCAGGGCTCGGCTCCGGACGACGAAGCGCAAGCTCAAGCCGGGGCCGAATCGTCCGTTGATGTCCCCGAGGACGGTACCGGCGAGCCGGATGGCACCGCACAGGCCGGCGCGCACATCGCCCCGGACGACGGCGCCGATGCCGGCGTGAAGGCGCAAACCACGCCCGCGCCGGGGGGCGATGCCACCCCCGCCGTGCCGCATACCGAACCAGCTACGGACAAACCTGCGTAGCCCCGGCCCCGCGTCGGGCCTACAATGTCACTCCCCCACAAACCGCCGGCGCGGACCCGCTCGAAAGAAGCGGGCTGGCAAGCCGGCCAGCTGTACCGACCATGCCGACGCTGATCTGCAATTGCAACGACACCATGCCGCTTGACGGGGCGGCACTGTCGGATGCCTCCACCCAGCCGGGCGCCGCCCCGCTGAAAGTCCACCGCCTGTTGTGCCGCCGCGAGGTCGGCGCCTTCACCGCCGCGCTCGACGGCACCGAAGACGTGATCGTCGCCTGCACGCAGGAACGCCCGCTGTTTACCGAACTGGCCGCGAAGACGCAGGCCGACGGCGTCGTCACCGCGCCGGTGCGCTTCGTCAATATCCGCGAGACCGGCGGCTGGTCGCGCGGCGCGCGCAAGGACCCGCGCACGGCCAATGCCAAGATCGCCGCGCTGCTGGCCGCCGCGGCACTGCC
>NZ_JCBAJO010000171.1:0-10162 GCF_059772245.1 Cupriavidus sp. R6-3 | reverse complement strand
AGCGGCATGGCGCCGCGGCTTGAGCGCGAACAGGCTGTGCCACGTCTCGCCGAACACCATCGGCGCGGCCAGCGCCAGCACGCCAAGCATCAGCAGCAGCGCACCGGTCCAGCCGAACAGGTCGGCCGCGATGCCGGCCACCCCTGCCCCGGCGGCGCCGCCGGAAGACGCGGTGGGCTCCACGTCGGACGAGGCCGACGCACTGGCCGTCAGCGCTTCGAGCGCCGCGCTCGCGCACAGCGTCAGCGCACTGCCGAGCCAGACGCGCAGCGTGCCGGGCCCGGAAAACACCGGCTGTCCCGTCAGCATGCGCGCCACCATGCGCCATGCCAGCGGCAATAGCCAGAAGGTCGACAATCCGAACCAGCCCAAACCCATATCGCTACGCCATCGAAAAAACCACGGGCAGCGATTGTAGCGGTTATGCCGCCGGTGCCGGCCCTGCCACAAGCAAAAAACGCCGCGCGCGGCGCATCAATTCAGCGGCCCGCCCGCTCCGCCGACGCTGAAGCGGCCTGCGCCGAGCAGCATCACCGCCACCGCGGCGCCGAGGAACATGCCCTGCAGCTCCAGCTCCCAGCCACCGCTCTTGTTCAGCATGCCGAGCTGATGCATATGGACCAGGCCGACCGCGAACAGCATGTTGATGACGATCACCAGTGCGGCCGCGCGCGTCCACAGGCCGATGATCAGCAGCACGGGCGCCAGCACTTCGCCGATGTAGACGCCATAGGCGATGAAGGAAGGCAGGCCCGCCTGGTCGACCATCTGCACGATGCCTCCGGGGCCGTTGATGACCTTCGCGATGCCGTGCAACAGGATCAGTATCCCCAGCACGATACGCAGCACCGCCTTGCCCAGATCCTGAGAACCATGAGTAGCAGCCATCGATGTCGCTCCTTTGGTGATTGACGCAAACGGGTCCCCGGTTCGATCCGTGCGCAGAGGTTGTAGGCGCCTTGCGCTGCACGCGCAGGCGCCCCTGTACCTTAGCGCCGGTTCGCGTGAAGGTAAAGCCGCAAATGCGCGCCGAACCCTTGCTGGGCGCGGGTTGTGGCGCGGACGGCAACACCGCGGCGGACCTCGCTTCCCGCCGCGCGGTCAACGGCGACGGGTTGCGCCCCTCGCAGCGCGGCCAAAGGCGGCGGCCGCCCGCCTGGGAAGCCCGTGAACGGCGAGCGGATCAGCCCGGCGCGGTCGGCGGCAAGGGCTGGTGCATGCCCGGCGGCATGATCGGCTGCATGCCGGCCTGGCGCACGTTCTCCGGCAGGATCTCGGTCAGGAAATCCAGGAAGCGCCGCACCGCCGGCGGCATGCCGTGCCGCGACGGGAATACCGCGTGCAGGGTGCCGACCGGCATGCGCCATTGCGGCAGCAGCACCTCCAGGTCGCCGCGCTCGATCGCCTCGCGGCAATACATGCGCGGCAGCATCGCGACGCCGATGCCTTCGACCGCCGCCGACAGCAGCACGGCGAATTCGTCGCAGACGAGGCGGGGATCGTAGGGAATCTGCGTGGGCGGCTCGTCGCCGATGGACAGGTTCCACACATGGCGTCCGTCGTGCGGCTTCTGCCCGACCCCGGGGACGCCTGCCAGCGCCTTGGGCGTGCGCGGACGGCCGATCGCGTCCAGCAGACCGGGGCTGGCCACCAGCGTCAACGGGCTCGAGCCGAAGGTGCGGATCGCCAGCGACGAATCGTCGAGCACCTCGCGCACGCGCAGCGCCAGGTCGTAGCCCTCCCCGATCACGTCGACGCGCCGGTTGGTGGCGTCGATCTCGACCTGCACGCCCGGGTTCTCGCGCATGAAGCGTCCGATCGACGGCGCCAGCAGGTTCTGCGCGATGCCGACCGCGCAGGCCACGCGCAGATGGCCGCCGGGCTGGGCGCGGGCCTGCTCGACGACGTCGCGGGCGGCCTGCGCCTCGGACAGCATGGCCTTGCAGCGCTCGTAGAAGGCCTCGCCCAGCGGCGTGACGCGGACCTGCCGCGTGGTCCGGCGCAGCAGCTGCACGCCAAGCTCCTTTTCCAGCTGGGCGATGCGCCGGCTCAGGCGCGACTTGGGCACACCGGTGGCGCGGCTGGCGGCGGAGAAGCTGCCGTGCTGGACCACCTGGGCATAGAGATAGAGATCGTTGAGGTCTTGCATGGTCGCCATCGTAAGGGCTGGGCGGCCGCTGGGGCCGGTGCAATGCGTTCTACGAGTAGAACAATAATTTCCATTATGGATCACTACCGACATCAATCGCCAGCCTTTATCTTTCCTCACATCCAAACCAATTCCGATGTGGAGAGCGTGATGAAGATTCTGCAAATCGATTCGAGCGTGCTGGGCGACAACTCGGTGTCCCGCAACCTGACGGCGCAAGTGGTGGCGGATCTGCGCGCCCGCCATCCGGAAGCGACCCTGACCGTGCGCGACCTGGACAAGGAGGCGGCGCCTCACCTGTCCGGCCATCTGCTGCCGGTGCTGGGCGGCCCGAAGGAAGGGCTGGACCCGGTGCAGCAGGCCGAGCTGGAGCGCACCGAGGCCTGGCTGAAGGAATTCCTGGAGGCCGACGTGCTGGTGCTGGGCGTGCCGCAATACAACTTCGGCATCCCGAGCCAGCTCAAGGGCTGGATCGACCGGATCGCGCAAGCGGGCCGCACCTTCCGCTATACCGAGAACGGTCCGGTCGGCCTGGCCGGCGGCAAGAAGACGATCGTGGTGTCCTCGCGCGGCGGCGTGCGCCAGGATCCGAACGGGCTGGACCTGCATGAGGTCACGATCGACACGGTGCTGCGCTTCCTCGGCATCACGGACATCACCTATGTCCGCGCCCATGGCCTGGCGATGGGTCCGGAATACCGGGCTGCCGGCCTCGATGCCGCCAAGCGCGAACTGGCCGCGCTGAACGACGAGGACGGCCGCCTGGCCGCCTGATCGCGGCGCTTCGGCGCGGTGCTCGGCGCAGTGCTTGCACATGCCGCTGGCGGCCCGCGCCGTCAGCGGTTGACCGACTCCCCGCAGGGAGGGATCGCGTCTATGATGGAGCGGTTCGTACCTGCGGTTTCGGCGTACGCCCACTCGGGGGAGCAGGCGCTGCCGCGCGATGCGCGGGCTGGCCGGAACCGGCCACGGCGACGGTGCCAGGCAGGCATCGCCTCGCCATCGACACCGGAGCCCGCATGCCCTCTTCCCTGTTGCCCGCCAGCGTCGTCCACCCTCCCCAGGAACCGGCGCTGCTGTCCCGGTACCGCCATATCCGGGCCGCCACCGAAGCGATGGTGGCCGATATCAGCGACGCCGACGCGACGGTGCAATCGATGGACGATGCCAGCCCGGCCAAATGGCATCTGGCCCATACCACCTGGTTCTTCGAGGAATTCGTGCTGACCGCGCGCATCCCCGGCTACGAGCCGGTCGATGCGCGCTACCGCTATCTGTTCAATTCGTATTACGAGGCGGTCGGCGCACGCCATCCGCGCCCGCGCCGCGGCTTGCTGAGCCGGCCGACGCTGGACGAGGTGCTGGCCTACCGGGAAGCTGTCGACGAGGCGATGTTCGATCTGCTGATGCGCGCGCAGACCGACGAGGAAGCCGCGCTGATCGAGCTGGGCCTCAATCACGAGCAGCAGCATCAGGAGCTGCTGCTGACCGACATCCTGCATCTGTTCGCGCAGAACCCGCTCAAGCCGGCCTTCGCGCCCGAGCTGGTGGCGCCGGTGATCGCCGACCCGCGCCCGGTGCCGGAATGGTTGACGTTTTCCGGCGGCGTGGTGGCGATCGGCCATGAGACGGGCCCGGACCGCGCGGGCTTCGCCTTCGATTGCGAGGGTCCGCGGCACCAGGTGCTGCTGCGCCCCTATCAGCTGTGCTCGCATCCGGTGACCAACCGGCAGTGGTTCGAATTCATCGAGGATGGCGGCTATCGCAGCGCCGGGCTGTGGCTGTCGGACGGCTGGCGCTGGGTCGGCGAGCAAGGCATCGAGGCACCGCTGTACTGGGAGGAGCGCGACGGCACCTGGTGGCAGATGACGCTGCGCGGCATGCATCCGGTCGACCCGGAGAGCCCGGTCACCCATATCAGCTACTACGAGGCGGACGCCTTCGCGCGCTGGGCGGAGCGCCGCCTGCCGACCGAGGCCGAATGGGAACACGCGGCCCGCAACCTGCCGGCCACCGGCAATTTCCTCGAGGGCCGCGCACTGCGGCCGCTGCCCGACCGGCAGAACACCGCGGGCGTGCTGCGCCAGATGTACGGCGATGTCTGGGAATGGACCGCCAGCGCCTTCCTGCCCTATCCGGGCTTCCGCCCCAGCCCCGGCGCGGTCAGCGAGTACAACGGCAAGTTCATGAGCAACCAGATGGTGCTGCGCGGCGGATCGTGCGTGACACCCGAATCCCATATCCGCGCCACCTACCGCAATTTCTTCTATCCCCACCAGCGCTGGCAGTTCACCGGCGTGCGGCTGGCGGACGATGCCTGAGCGGGCCGAGGGGAACGTGCGGCGCCGGCCCTGACGATCCTACCAACCGGCCTTGCCCTTCCCCTTGCCGCCGTCCATCGGCGTGTCCGGGAACTGCTTCTGCCAGCGCGAGCGCAGCCCCTGGGCGATTTCGGGCTGGTTGTAGCGCTCGGCGAAATCGATCGCCGTCATGCCCTGCTGGTTGCGGATCCGGATGTCGGCGCCCTCGTCCAGCAGCAGCTTGACCGTCTCGATATGGCCGCCGCGCGTGGCCATCATCAGCGGCGTGGTGCCGTTCGGGCTCTCCGCGTCGACATAGGCGGACTCTTCCAGCAGGTAGCGGACGATCTCCAGATGGCCGTTGGTGGCCGCGTAGTGCAGCGGCGTCCAGCCGGTCTTGTTGATCTCGACCTGGCGCTGCCCGACCATCCGCTTGACCATGTCGAGCTGGCCCTGCAGGCATGCCATCATCAGCGCGGTCTCGCCGGCGGCGTTGGTCTTGTCGAAGTCCAGGTTCTTGGCCTCGATCAGCGCCTCGGCCGCCTTCAGCGACTTTTCGCGCAGCGCCGCCACCAGCAGCGGATCGCCGCGGCGGTCGGTCAGGTTCGGATCGACGCCGCGCGAAAGCAGCTTGCGGACTTCATAGCCATTGTCGAGCTCGACCGCCAGCCGCAGGTCGTCGGCCGGCGCCGCCAGCACCGGCAGCGCGCCGCCGGTCAGCGCCGCGGCCAGAACGGTGGCCAGCAAGGGGCGGCGCAACGACTTGATATCAAGCATTAGCAGTCCTCTCCATGTGCTTGAACAGATTGAAGAAGTTGTCCGTGGTTTGCCGCGCGACCTGCTCCACGGGCAGCCCCCGCAGTGTGGCGATGAACTCGCCGACATGCCGCACCCAGGCCGGCTCGTTGGTCTTGCCGCGGTACGGCACCGGCGCCAGGTACGGCGAATCGGTCTCGATCAGCATCCGGTCCAATGGCACCTTGCGCGCGGTCTCCTGCAGGTCGACCGCGTTCTTGAAGGTGACGATGCCCGAGAACGAGATATGGAAGCCCATGTCCAGCGCCTGCTTGGCGACGTCCCAGGTCTCGGTGAAGCAGTGCAGCACGCCGCCGACCGCGCCGGCATCCTCTTCGCGCATCAGCCGCAGCGTGTCCTCGGCCGACGAGCGGGTATGGATGATCAACGGCTTGCCGGTCTGCCGGGCGGCGCGGATATGGGTGCGGAAACGCTCCCGCTGCCACTCCATTTCGTCGATGCTGCGGCCGTTGAGCCGGTAATAGTCAAGCCCCGTCTCGCCGGTGCCGACCACCCTCGGATGGTTCGACAGCGTGACCAGCCGCTCGACCGTCGGCTCCTCGGCGCCCTCCTCGTAGTCCGGATGCACGCCCACCGAGGCGTACAGGTTCCCATGCTGCTCGGCCAGCGCCAGTACGCGCGGGAAGTCCTCCAGCGTCACCGAGATGCACAGCGCATGGGTGACCTGGTTCTCCTGCATATGCGCCAGCAGTTCGGGCAGCCGCGCGGACAGGTCGGGGAAATCGAGGTGGCAGTGGGAGTCGACGAACATGGCAATTGGGGAAATCGGGCGGAGCGGGCGGGTTTGGGGGCGACTTTCGGCGTATCGGAAAGATCAGGCGCCCTGATCGACGCGCCGCCCCATGATGATCAGGTCGCGCTCGATGCCATCGAGCACCGCGACGCGCGGCAGTTCGCCCCAGCGGGCAAAGCCCAGCCGCTCGAACAGCGCCAGGCTGGGCGCGTTGTGGCCGAAGATGAAGCCGAGCAAGGTGTTGACGCCGATGGCGGGCGCGTGGGCCATCGCCCGTTCCAGCAGCAGCCGGCCCAGGCCCTTGCCGCGGTAGCGATCGTCGAGATAGATCGACACCTCGCTGGTGGCGCCGTAAGCCGGCCGGCCATAGAAATCCGAATAGCTGAGCCAGCCGGCCAGTTGGCCACCGGCATCCTCGACCACCCACAACGGCCGGCGCTCGGGGCCGTGGGCATCGAACCAGGGCTGGCGCGAGGCGACGCTGACCGGCTCGGTGTCGGCGGTGACCATGCGCGAGGCAACCGTGCCGTTGTAGATCGCGACAATACCCGGCAGGTCCTGGCGCTGTGCGTCACGCACGGTGAAACCGCTTGCTTCCATGTTTCTCTTCTTTTAAATCAAGTTGTTATCGTAGGTACTTCAAGTCTTGCATAAGGTTGCCGTGGGGCCGGGCGCCGGGCGCCGGCCACGCTCAGGCCGGCTGCCGCTGGAACAGGTGCCGGTAGTCCATCAGCACCGCCTCCATCACCAGCCGCGCCGCCAGCGGATGCTGCTCGTGGCGCCGGTGCTGGACCAGCCGTGCCGCAAACGCCTGCAGCCGATGCGCGTCGGTGGCACCGGCGCAGCGCCGCAGCGCCGCCATCTCGCCGGGGAAGTAGCGCGCGCCGGCCTCGCCGCCCAGGCACAACGCCAGCAGATCGTAGGTCCAGCGTTGCAGGATACCGAGTACCGAGGGCACCGGCAGCTTCTGCAACTGCTCGGCGGCGGCCAGCGCGTCGAGCGACGGGCCGGTGGCGAGCTGGCCGACCAGCCAGCGCTGCAGCGGCAGCTCCTCCGCCTCGGCCGCATGCAGCGCGGTCAGCGGCGCGCCGCCGGCCTGGGCCAGCTGCGCCGGCGCATCGGCGACGCCCTGGGCTTTCAGCCATTCCAGCGCGGCCTGCTCGCTCGGCCGGCGCAGCGCGACCTGGCGGCAGCGCGACAGGATGGTCGGCAGGATCCGGTCGATGCGGTCGGTGACCAGCAGGAACACCGTCGCGGGCGGCGGCTCCTCCAGCGTCTTCAGCAGCGCGTTGGCGCCCTCGTGCTGCAGCGCATCGAGCGGGTAGACCACCACCGGGCGCAGGCCCGAGCGGTGCGTGCCGATGCCGACCGCCTCGATCAGCGCGCGCACCTGCTCCATCCGGATGATCTTGCTCGGCGCCTTCTTCTTGCCGCCGCCGTCGTCCGCCTTGGCGTCGGTATCCGCATCGCCGCCTTCCATCGCCTCGGGCCGCACCACGGTGAAGTCCGGGTGATTGCCCTGGCCGAACCAGTGGCAGGCGGCACAGGTGCCGCAGGGCTGGCCGTCGGCGAGCGGCGTGTCGCACAGCAGCGCCTGAGCAAAGTGCAGCGCCAGGTCGCGCTTGCCGATGCCCTGCTGGCCGTGCAGCAGCAGCGCGTGCGGCAGCCGGTCGCGCAGCGCCATCAGTTGCCGCCAGTCTTCGGTTTGCCAGGGATAGAGCATGGAAATCAACGGGTTATCGACAGCAATTGATGTTGTTTGAGAGGATGCGACGTTGTTGCCGCGTTGTTGCGGATTCTGCAACGACGGCGCGACCCCTCATATCATCGAGACTTGATACTTTCTTCAATTCAAAGACTTGCAAGAATCTGCTCAAGCGTTTTCTGAATCTCCGCGATCGGCCGCGTGCTGTCGATCAGCCGGAAGCGCGCCGGCGCCTCCTCGGCCCGCCGCAGGTATTCGGCCCGTGTCCGCGCGAAAAAGGCGGCCGACTCGGCCTCGAACTTGTCCGGTTCGCGCGCCCCGGCCAGACGGGCGCTGGCCACCTCCAGTGGCACGTCGAACAGCAGCGTCAGATCCGGCTGCAGATCGCCTTGCACCCAGCGCTCCAGCGTTTCCAGCCGCTCGCGGGCCAAGCCGCGGCCGCCGCCCTGGTAAGCGAAGGTCGCATCGGTAAAACGATCGGAGATGACCCAATCGCCACGTGCCAACGCCGGTTCGATGACCTCGGCCAGATGCTCCCGGCGGGCGGCGAACATCAGCAGCGCCTCGGTTTCCAGATGCATCGGCCGGTGCAGCAGCAGCTGGCGCAGGTCCTCGCCGAGCGCGGTGCCGCCCGGCTCGCGCGTGGTCACCACGCGCCTGCCCTGCCCCAGCCGTTGCTGCAGCTGCCCGGCGAACCAGGCCAGGTGGGTACTCTTGCCCGCCCCGTCGATGCCTTCGAAGGTAATGAATGTTCCGCGCATGGCGATGCTGTTCGTGATTATTTGCCGCGCTGGTATTGATCGACCGCGCGATTGTGTTCGGGAAGCGAGTTGGAGAAGTGGCTGGTGCCATCGCCGCGGGCGACGAAATACAGCGCGTCGGTCGGCGCCGGCGTGGTCGCCGCCGCCAGCGACGCCACGCCCGGCAAGGCGATCGGCGTGGGCGGCAGGCCGGTGCGGGTGTACGTATTGTACGGAGTGTCGGCCTGCAGATCGCGCTTGCGCAGGTTGCCGTCGAACATCTCGCCGATGCCGTAGATCACGGTCGGATCGGTCTGCAGCATCATGTTCTTGCGCAGCCGGTTGATGAAGACCGCCGCGATCATCGGCCGCTCGGCCGCCTGACCGGTCTCCTTCTCGACGATCGACGCCATGATCAGCGCCTCGTACGGCGTCTTGTACGGCAGGTCCGGCGAGCGCGCGTTCCAGGCCTCGTTCAGCCGCCGCTGCATCGCCCGGTACGCATGCTTGTACAGCTCGACGTCGCTGCTGCCGCGCGCAAACAGATAGGTATCCGGAAAGAACAGCCCCTCGGCCGAGGGCTCGGTGGCGCCGATCGCCTTCAGCAGCTCGGCCTCGCTCATGCCTTTGGTGTCGTGCCGCAGCGCGGGATGGGCGTCCACGGCGGCGCGCATCCGGCGGAATTCCCAGCCCTCGATCACCGTCAGCACATGGTGGTTGACCTCGCCGCGGGCGATGCGGCCGATTACCTGCAGCGGCGTGACGCCGCTCTCGAACTGGTAGCCACCGGCCTTCAGGCTGGCGTGGTTGCCGGTCAGCCGGGCCAGCAGCACGAACAGCCGGGCATCGATCGGCACGCCGCCCCTGGCCACCTGGCGGGCGACGCTCGGCACGCTGGAATTGGGTTTGATGATGACCTCGAGCGGCGAGCTGCGCAGCGTCAGCGGCTGGTTGGCCCACCAGGCGAAGGCGCCGGCGGCGGCCAGCGCGAATGCCACGGCGGCCAGAACCAGCCGGGAAAGAAAACGTTTCATCGACAAGCTTGGGTAAGTGCGGGTCTGAATGAGGGCCTAACTGCGGGGATAAACGCGAAGATAAGCGCGAATCTCTCGTGAATCGGGGCCGCCGGCCTGCCGGGCAGCGCGAAAACGGGCAAACGGCAGGAGTGGCAGGCTCAACAGGTGACCGAGAAGACGGCCGCCGGCCGCAATGACGGCAGACCCATATAATACCGGGAGCCTTGTCCGGGGCCGCCGCTCACCGCGTCACAAGTTGTGACAGGCCCCGCACAAGCCATCCGCCAACCGTGCCGGCCTGAGCCGGCTTCGAATCGAATTCCATCCATGCACGCCCCGAATCCCGCCCGCGCCGCCCAGTTCGCCGCCCTGCGCCAGGACGGCGTCGTTTGCCGCCCCGCCGAGCTGGGCCTGATCCGCGTGGCCGGCGATGACGCCGCCACCTTCCTGCATACCCAGCTGACCAATGCCGTCGAGGACCTGCCCGCCGGACAGGCCCGGCTGGCCGGCTACTGCTCGCCCAAGGGCCGCCTGCTGGCGACGCTGCTGATCTGGCGCGATGCCCAGGGCATCGCCATGCAGCTGTCGGCCGACCTGCAGCCGGCGATCCAGAAGCGGCTGTCGATGTTCGTGCTGCGCGCCAAGGCCAGGCTGTCGGACCTGGGCGCCGAATCGGGCATCGTCGGGGTCGCTGGCGCCAAGG